>CANETI010000106.1 GCA_947440715.1 Planctomycetota bacterium
GAGGACGTCGTCGATCATTAAAACGACATCGTTGGGCATGACCGAATCTTCGTGAATTTCGATAGAGTCAGAACCGTATTCTAAGTTGTAGGCTTCGCGGATCGCCTTCCACGGTAGTTTGCCGGGTTTGCGAATCGGAACGAATCCAGCTTTGAGCGCGAGTGCGACCGGCGGGGCAATAATAAAGCCACGGCTTTCTATGCCGACGACTTTGGTAATTCCTTTGCCGGCGAAAGCTTGAGCGATGACATCAATCGCGTAGCCCAAGGCGACATGATTTCCCAGCAAAGGCGTGATATCTTTGAAGATAATGCCAGGTTTAGGGAAGTTTGGCACGTCGCGGATGAAAGGTTGTAGATCCATGGGCGGCAGACTAGGGCCGCTTGGTGCTTGTCCATCGGGCTAAATTAATCGATGTAACGCAAGTTATCAGGGTTGGTTGTGGCTTTTTGATGATAATGAAGCAATTACCCCTTTGCAGATGGTCCTGGCTCCATGTGCTTGTGGTGAGAGGGCTTGTCAGCGATAGTGGCATATCTACTCTTCGCCACCTTAGCCTGGGAGGGCATTATGGACGCGCCCATTATTCTGATTCCTGCATTCATTGGTGGTGGTAGTGGCATTCACTGGATCATCATTTTAGTTGTGGCCTTATTGCTGTTTGGTCGTCGGTTGCCTGAAATCATGCGCGGCCTGGGTGGTAGCATTCGTGAATTCAAAAAAGGCATTGATGTCGGCGATACTGGGGAAAATAATTTTCCTGATGGTGCTCATAGCCGTAAGCCCGAGGTTCCTCCGCCAGCCGTGAACCCGCCTAAATCGTCTACGGCGCATGCCGATGACCGAGTGAAGACAGCGGAGACGGCTCATAGCGAGCCACCGAAACACTCCTGACCTAATTGGAGCGCCTCATGAGCGAGACTGCCGAAAAACTCAAAAAACTGCGGCAGTATCTCACGGTAAAAAAACTCGATGGCATTGTCCTGTGCACGCGCGCTAATTTTGCGTGGCTCTCGGGTGGTGGTGATAATCATGTGGTGTCGCAAAGTGAACATGGTGCGGGCGCCTTGGTCGTCACGCCAAAAGAAACGTTGCTGGTCGCCAATCGCATAGAAATAGATCGTCTACACGATGAAGAACATTTAATTGGTTTTACGTCTAAGAGTTTTCCTTGGATTGAATCCATGGCGGATGCTTTGGCGAAAGTGGTGCCGGGTAAAAAAATAGTTTCTGATGACGTTGGTGTCACCGGTTTCAGTCCACTGCCAGCCGATTTTGTTAGTGAGCTGCGCGTTAGTTTAAGTGAACTAGAACAACGCCGCTACAAAGCCTTAGGCCGCGATTGCGCCGTCATCATCGAAACGGTTGCGCGACAAGTGCAAAAAGGGGACAGTGAACAAGTAATCGAAGCGGATTTGGCTCGCCATTTATTGGCACGTGGCATTCAACCGTTTTTGATTTTGGTCGCCTTTGATCAACGGGTGGATAAATATCGTCATCCGATTCCAACCAATAATCATTTGCGCACGTATGCGTTATTAGTCATTTGCGGACAGCGCGGTGGACTGATTGCGAATATGACCCGCTGTGTGCATTTTGGCCCAATGGCGCCCGTGGTTGTGGAAAAACATCTGGCAACGTGCACGGTCGAAGCAGCCTTATGGGAAGCGACTATACCTGGGGCGACATGGGGTTCAGCGCTTAATGCAGGCATTGCGAGTTATAAAAAAGTTGGTCACGCCAAAGAGTGGGAATTGCATCATCAAGGTGGACCTACGGGTTATGCTGGGCGTGACATCATTGTCACTCCAGACAGCACCGAAAAAATTCGCGATCATCAAGCGGTCGCCTGGAATCCATCCAACACCGGCACAAAGAGTGAAGATACGTTTATTATCGATGGTGATCAACGACAGGTGATCACTACGTGTTCATCTGATTGGCCAACTGTCACGGTGAAAACGCCCACCGGAAAACTACTTGAGCGTCCAGGGATTTTGGTGCGCTAATGATGCGAATGTTACGACTGTCACGATGGTTTCTTCTTTTATGTGTCTGTCTTATGTTTGGTGGATGTGGTGATGACCGTAAACCCGTACCGGTGCTTAATATTAAAGTCCTGGCGAATGGCCAATACGAATTAAATGGTGAGGTCATGAATAAGCAAAGATTAAAAGATGATGTGTTTCGTATCGCCGATGAAAATCGTCGCGATATCGGACATACCAGTCGCGTATACGTTCGCCTCAGTACGCAGTCAGGTGCAAGTCTGGCGCTGAAACAAGGGGTGATCGATATGTGTATTGCCGCAGATATTAACAGTATTCGGCAAACCTCCGGTGACGAATAAATAAATCGTAAGGGAATATAAGGGAAATTAGGTAGCGATCATCATGGCACGATTTGGATGTATTTTTTTCTTGCTCATCATTGGGTTAATGAGCGTTGAACTCTATGTCGTGCTCGAACTGATAGAACGATTTGAAGATGTACCAATCGTTCTTGCGGCGATGTTGGGGTTATCGATTTTGGGTTATAAATTAATGATGTTTCACAAAAATCGCATCATGGCGGCTTTTGTGCAAAATCAGGCCGGTAAGCGCATTATCGGTATGTTAGGAGCGGTCTTGCTGATTATTCCGGGATTTATTACCGGAGCGATTGGACTCCTCTTACAAATTCCGTTGGTGCAGAGTTTATTTAGTCGACTTGGCAATGTGTTGATGGCCAGCGTCATGAAACGCGCCATGGGTGGTGCTTTTGGTAAAGCTTTCCCAGGTGGTGGCTTTCCTGGGGGATTCCCAGGCGGCTTTCCAGGTGGGGGTTTCCCAGGTGGTTTTCCCAAGCCGGATGATCATGTGTCTGACGGTGGCAAGATTGGTAATCTTAAGGTGAATTTTCCCAGCTCGAATAGCAGCAAGGGCACACCCAAGACCTATGATGTCAAACCGGATAAGCCCGAATAAGTTGTCAGCGGGATGCCACTGGACGGCGCAGAAACCTCGCCACCATCCGCAAACCTATGCTAAAACACAATTCCTATTTCGACGGCAAAGTGCAGAGCCTTGGCTTTGAACGCAATGGCCGCAAACAAACCGCTGGCGTTATCTTGCCTGGTGAATTTCACTTTGGCACTGATGCTCCAGAACGCATGACCGTGGTCAGCGGCGAGCTGTTAGCACGCATGACCAAAGACGCTGCGTGGGTGACGTATCCCATGGGCAGCAGTTTTGAAATTGCGGGCAAAAGCGGTTTTGATGTTAAGGCAATCGCACCGACCGCTTATCTCTGCGAATTTCTGTGATTGAGGTGGCGCAAGCCACCAAACTACAATGTCGTTACGATGCGGTGCTGTACGATCATGATGGTACCTTAGTTAATTCACTGCCAGTGGTGGTGGAGGCGACGAACCGTGTTTTAGTGCGTCACGGTTATCCTATCGAATTACCTGCTGACATTATTGCGGGCATGGTCTTAGCGACAGCACCGCGCATGGGGCACCATGCGCGCAACAGTGATCGTGCTGTCCAAGAAATAATGGCCGCTGATTTTTATGCTGAAGCACGTGTTCTGGGTCCACAATTAGCGACCGCTTATATGGGTGTTGCTGACATGCTCAATGCGGTGTCAGGGCTCAATCTACCGCAAGGCGTGGTCAGTAATAATCAGGGCGAAGTGGTGCGTCTGATATTAACTCATCTAAAATTGGCGGATAGGTTCGCGCTGATGTATGGCGAAGATAATGTTCCTGCACCAAAGCCACATCCGTCAGGCTTACAACAAGCCGCGCGTTCCTTAGGCGTCGATATCCATCGTTGTGTGTACGTGGGCGACAGTGAAAATGATAGCGAAGCTGCGATTGCCGCTGGCATGCCATGTATCGGTGTCACGTGGGGAATTCATCCCAGGGCTATGATGATGTCCCTGGGTTTTAATCAGGTGATCGATTTTCCCCACGAATTAGTGGCGCTCATCACTTAAAAAAATGACGGTAGCAGAATCAGGCTCGTACTTCCTGCGCTCCCAGTTTATCTTCTTCGCTGTCATTATCCTGCTCATCCTCGGTGGGTTCATCGACCACGCCCTTGCCGCGTTTGACGTGCAGCGTGTATTCGATCAGTTTTCGGTCGAGCGTCACGCGATTAATGCCAAGTATTTTAGCCGCACGTAATTTGACACCGCGTTCTTTGTTTAGTGCATAAATGATGAGTAGGCGTTCGGTGCGTTGGAAAAAGGTATTAATATCAGGGCCGGACGTATCCGCGAAGCGCTCTAAAGCATCGCTCAGTGCTTGCGCCGGATCGCTACTGCTAGAAATTAATTGGTTGCGGGCTTCAGCCGGTAACGTGTCGCGGTAGCTGCGAATTGTTGGTGGAATGAGTTCATCGATAAAGGTATTTGCGGGTGCTAAAACGACGGCTTTTTGCACGCAGTTTTCCAACTCGCGGATGTTGCCGGGCCATGGGTAGGCCACTAATAATTCTAAAATATGACGCGGAACTTCATCGACATTCTTGTAATTTTGGCGGTTATATTTTTGTAGGAAATGGTTGATCAGCAGGGGGATATCTTCACGTCGTGAGCGTAGCGGTGGCAGCATCAGCGTCACCACATTGAGGCGGTAAAATAAATCTTCGCGAAAGCGGCCTTCCTTTACATCCTTAGCTAAATCGCGATGCGTGGCGGCAATGATACGAACATCGATGTTGATAGGCTGATGGTCGCCTACGCGGGTGATGGTTTTTTCTTGTAACACACGCAGCAGACGCACTTGCGCTTCCATGCCCAATTCGCCGACTTCGTCGAGGAACAACGTACCACCATTGGCGACTTCGAATAACCCACGGCGATCATGGTCTGCCCCAGTAAACGCACCACGCGCGTGTCCAAATAATTCACTTTCTAATAACATGGGACTTAATGCGCCGGCATTAACCGATACCATCGGCTTATGTGCGCGATGACTGTGCGTTTGAATGAGTTTGGCCAATAATTCTTTACCAGTGCCTGTTTCGCCTTGAATTAATACCGTCGCCGTAGATGCCGCCGCGCGTACGGCTGATTGAATAAGCGATTGCATGACGCCGCTGTTGGTGAGAATATCGTGTTGTTTGACTTCAATTGATAACGCGCCGCGCAAGACTTGGTTTTCTTCTGCTAATTCACTGGCTTCCAATTGCAGGCGCAGGCGATCCATGCACCAACGTGACAGTACATCCACAATAAATGCAGCGGCGTCTTCGCTGTCTTTGTGCGATACCATCAAGGTGGCGATGGGCACATTGCCATCGCGCAGCTGACGTGCGACGACCGGCAGTCCATCAGTTTCGATGGGAGCCGTCGTGGGGGAAGCGAGCGCGGCGACTTCCGTTGCGTTCGGAATCGATTCGCCACTCAGGAATGTGCCGGCTGGCGCCATATGGCCTGAACGGATGTGTAGCCAAATGCCGCCGATGGTGTGCCAATTAGCGACTTCCAACCACAGACGTTCCAACACCAAACGAGGGCCGACGGCTGGGTCGAGCATGTGAAGAACGGAACCGACGCGAGTGGGCCAGGTATGCATGGTTTACTCTTTGTACAAATCCTTTGCACATAGCGCGCCGAATCATCGGTGCTGCAAAATGTAGCATTTAGGCCAGAGGGTGATGCAACCCGTTCGTTTTTGTCGCTTTAAGTGCTTTAAAGTTGAGCGAATGCTAGCGAGTGAAGCGTGCTAGACCGATCGCATTCATCAAAATTTTGCTACCAAGGTGCTGGTAATTTATCCAGCCATCGCTGGGGCGACGTGCTGCGCCTGGTGTTTAGCCAGCAGTTTGGACACCTCAGGACGGCAGCTGCCGCAGGCTGTCCCTGCGCGGGAGGCTTTGCACACAGTGGCCACGGTGCACGTCCCAGAGGCGGCTTGTTGATTGATGACGCGCTCAATGGTCTCACTGCCGATTTGATTGCAGGAGCACACCAAGTTGCCTTCGATCGGTGCCGCTGCCGCACCGCCGCGTAACAGCGTTGCGCGGCGATCATCTAATTCTGTGCGATTGGCAATCAGCGAAATGTAATCAGAAAATCCAGCGCTATCGCCATACATCACAATGCCGATGAGGCGATCGTTTTTGACGATGGCGCGCTGGTAAATATTCGCGGACGCATCTTGATAAACGATAGATTGAGTGCCGGGCTGATCGTCGTCGATTTGTCCCGCGCTGGCACATACCACGCCCTGCACTTTAAGGACATTCGCATTAAAGGGACCTGTGTAGGTCGAATGAATATTACCGCGTAGGTATTCCACCACTTGGCGAGATTGTTCTTCGGCAGCTGCGGTGGTACCGGCAAAGGCTGAGTTGTATTCAGCGACTTCCCCAATGGCGAAAATATTTTCGTCCGATGTGCGAAAAAAGCGATCAACGATAATACCAGTCGAACATTCAAGTAAGGCTGTACGCGCGAGTTCAGCATTGGGTGCGGTGCCGGTGGCAAAGATCACCGCATCGCACGGAATGATTTTGCCATCTTTTAATTTGACGCCGGTCACGTGGTCTTTGCCTATTAATTCACTGGCTTCGGCGCGAAAGCGAATTGCGATGCCACGATCAGCTAAGGTATCCGCTAATATTTTTGCTGCGTGGCGGTCTAATTGCCGCCCCATTAATTGATCGCTGCGTTGTAAGACGGTTACGGAGCAGTCTAAATGATGCAGAGCATCTGCTAATTCTAGCCCTAAAATACCACCGCCAACAATGATAAAGCGTTTGCCTGGGCCAGATAACCCGCGAATGGATTCGGCATCAGAACGCTTGCGTAAAAAATGCACGCCGGACGTCGGCATGGGTCCTTGATAGAGCTTCGCCGCACGGCTGCCGGTCGCCAGGATTAAGACATGGTAACCATGACGTTTGCCATATTGATCAATGATTTGCTTATGCGCGCGATCAATGCTGGCGATGCGTACACCAGGGTTAAAATTGACATTTTGTTCGGCGAGTGTTTCTCGTGTATTTTTAATTAAATCTTCCCAACGACTGGCACCACTAATGTAATGTGGCAATAATACACGATTATAGAGCGGTAAGGCTTCGTCGCCAAACACGGTGATTTCATCGTTTAAAGCCGAAGTTTGGTGTGCTTCAATAAAGCCATGCGCTGCGGCACCGCCACCAATAATGATAATTCGTCGTTTTGGCGCAGCCCATTTAACCACCTCAACGGCGGCGAATTTTAAATCAGGCTCTTTGGAAACCGGATCTAAGCGTGGGCTGGTAATGTTATTGGCCCGGCCACGTTCGCCACCTAACAATTTGCCCCAATGCATGGGTAAAAAAACCACGCCTTGGCGAATCGTATCAGTGACTTGCGCGCGCACTTGCACTTCACCGCGTTCACCGCGAATAACGACTATGTCGTCCTGGTTAATGTGTCGACGCGCCGCATCGTTTGGGTGAATTTCGAGAAACGGTGTATCGCTGTGTGCGTTGAGTTTTTGTACCCGACCAGTTTTGGTCATGGTGTGCCATTGGTCGCGTAAACGACCGGTGGTTAATATTAAGGGTAATTGTTCGCTAATAGCTTCGCTGCGCGAGCTATAGGGTGGAGACTTTAATTGCGCACGTTTATTTGCGGTTTGAAATTCACCATCGCTGTACAGACGCACCGTTCCAGGGTGATCTTTGTTGGCGACCGGCCATTGGAAGGAACCTTCGTTTTTTAGGCGTTGATGTGACAAACCGGTCATCGTGCAATCACGACCAGCTGTCAGTGCGACATGTTCGTCATAAATAGCTGCGACCGACGTATAGGTGAAGGATTTCGCGTGACCTAAATGAGCAGCAAAACGGCAAATAATTTCGCTATCGGGTAAAGCATCTCCAGGAGGAGGCACCGCTGCTTGTAATAATCCAATGCGTCGTTCGCTATTGGTCATCGTCCCAGTTTTTTCCAACCACGTTGCCGCCGGTAACACCACATCGGCCA
>CANETI010000107.1 GCA_947440715.1 Planctomycetota bacterium
GGCGAATACCTGGCGTATATGGGTCGATTATCCGGCATGGCTCCAGCGGCGATTCCGGCGGCGATTGATCGCGTGTGCGAATTATTAGATCTCAGTGATTTAAAAAAACGTATGTTGGGAAGTTTTTCTAAAGGCATGCGCCAACGATTTGGTTTGGCCCAGGCGATTATTCATCAGCCAGAATTGTTGATATTGGACGAACCATTTTCTGGTTTAGATCCCCTGTGGCGCGCACGCTTTCGTGAAGTGTTGGCTCTGGAACGCAAACGTGGTGCGACCTTATGTTTCAGTACCCATATTTTATCTGACGTCGAAGACCTGTGCGATTATTACGGCGTCATCGATCATGGCGTGGTGTTAGAGCAAGGTCGCTTAGCGGATTTAGTACAGCAAGCACCATTGGTGCTGATTGGTAGTGGAACGAAACCCGCGGCAGCGACGAATAATGCTGATGGTACTTGGCGATGGCAATTTCCGGAAACCGAACGCGCGACGCATTTGGCGAATCTGCCTGTTGGCGCAGAAATCCTTCGCCTTGAGCGCAGTCGCATTGGTTTGGAAGACTATTTTGTCTCGCGTGTGCAAGCCTTCCATGCCGCCGGTAAACGTTTGGAGGCTGCGTCATGATTGGCGTTATTGCGTGGGCAACCTGTCGTGAAGCGGTGCGATCACGGACCTTTATATTATTGCTAATCATTTATTTGCTGGGCGTGTTGATGTCGCGCATCGTTGGTTGGATTAGCGCGACAGACGGTAACATCATTACCACGGATGTGGTTTTCAGTCTGCAAAGCATCATGGGTGTTTTGGTGGCGGTCGCTACGGGTACGGCTTTAGTGCATGTCGAAATTCAACAGAAAACGCTCTATACGATTTTGTCACGCCCATTACCGCGTTGGCAGTTTGTTTTGGGTAAATACCTCGGTTTATGTTTAGCCTTAGTAGCTGGACAGCTCGCGATGTTGATCATCGGCTTAATTTATTTAATGCTCACTGGTGCAGATGTGCATCAGTGGCTGGTGGTCGCGGGATTACTCACCACGCTAGAAGTGCTCGTAATGGCTGCGGTTAGTCTGTGTTGGACGGCGTTGTCATCACCACTCTTAGCCGCAGTTTTAGGCTTGGCCACGTATGCGCTTGGACACGCGGTGCATTCATTACCTGGATTGGTGCATCATTTAAAAGGTACTCAGCAGACGATTGCGATTGTCTTGGCCAGTTTGGTGCCCGATCTTGGACAATTTGCTTATCGTAACGAAGCCGTTTATCGCACCCCGTTGACGCTTGAAGATCTTGCTCTGCGCGTCATTTACGGCGTGATGTGGTGCACCTTATTAGTGGTAATTACGATTGCGGTGGTGCGTAGGAAGCAATTATGACAGCGCGCCTGTCCAATGTATTATTTAGTGTCAGCATTGTACTTGGTGCAGTGCTGTTACTGGGCTGGAATAGCAGTCGCTTTTTGGTGGCGAAACCGGTTATCCGGTCAAAAAATTTAGATTTTCTGCCCGCGCCAGAAACGGCGCGTGTCTTAGCCTTGGGCCATAACAATACCCTGGCAAAGCTGCGCTGGATCGATTCTTTTGCTTATTTTCAATATCAGCTGGACACCAAAAATGACCGCGTGGCGGGTGGGGGTCAAGGGTTTCAACGATTATATGAGACACTCATTGAGCTCGATCCAAAATTCCAGCCGTTTTACGAACACGTTGCGCTCACGACCTCAGGCATTTTAGGACAGCACGGGATCGCCCTGGCATTTTTAATGCGTGGCAATCATGAGTTACCCGCCTCGCGTGATTTATGGCGCAACACGATGGCCACATTAAAGACCTTTTTTCAAACGGACATCAGGCATCCCCTGCAGTTTGATGCTTTTTTAAATGCGTGGGAATCCAACGAGCCCTTATTTGAAGAAAAACGCATCGTATGGGATTGGAAACGTAATTTTGGTGGCCGAGCATTTAGCGGCGTAGAACAGCTACCGTATTGGTTGGATCAATTGCAGCGAACCACGGCAAAAACTCCCAATGGTGATTTCGTAGATGGTATAATCCGTGATTTATTGGCACGGTATGGAGCACAAGAACTCAGCGCTCTCGCCGCCTCGTGGCGCATTGCTCGTGGTGGGGTACCACAAACACGTCGGGAATTAGTCGAAAACTTAGAGCGAATAGACTTCCTTATGCGTTTGCCGGAGGTCGAACCGGTGCCTACTTCGTTGCAACAACTCCTAGATCCACGGTTGGTGCGTCATCGCTATCCGACCGAACTACCGCCCTATGGCCCTTTATCGGTTGATGCGAATGGCCATCTGGCGCTAAAGAGCGATCCGTATGGCTTGCCATGGGAAATTTCCGGAAATAAAGTCATCAGCGCCGGAGCGGAGCGTAAGAAAATCGAAACGAATTTAGCCGGTCTTTCAGCGCAATTACTAACAAAAGCACAAGAGCAAGGCAGCTGGCCAGAGACCCTAGAAGCGGTGACCGCCATGGGTATCCAGCTGCCCGCGTCACCACCTGGTGGCACCATTGTTCTCAATGGACGCGAGCTGATCGTGAGATGGTCTGCGGAACCTCAGACACCTTGGGTGCTCAGAAAGTAAAAGTGGCGACGTATATATGTATGAAGACATCTATAAACCTGAGGTAGTTAAGTTCAGTAAGCTGCGCTTGGTTCGGTGGTCAGGTTAATCGGTAGCCATTCCAATTAACCTAACCATCAAACCAATAAGCTTACCGAATAAGGCTTCATACAAACCCTCCGCGTCACCTGCCCGGTGCCCAATCCGGTGATTGTCAGGCTGGTTTGGCTACTACACTCCGCCTCCCCCGTTGAATCCATTGTCCTGCCCCGTCCCTGAGAGATCCCATGGCTAAGTCGACGTCCCCGGTCAAACCCGCGCCTCCTGCTCCAGCTCCAACTGAAGCGCAATCTGCGAATGGTGAGCCTGTTACCACAGCCGTAGCGAATCCAGCTGGTGAAGGTCCGATGTCGTTAAAAGACGTCGTCGCCTTATTAGTTAAAAATAGCAAAGGCAAAGGCACGGTCACTTATGACCAGCTTAATGCATTGCTGCCAGATGCGATGAATGATCCAGAACAATTGGATCAAATTCTTGAGCAATTGGAATCCAAGGGCGTTGAATTAGTCGAAGAAGGCGGCAACGACGACAGCAGCGATTTTGCCGAAGAAGGCACCAATCCAGAAGATGACGCAGCGGCCAGCACCGCGCGTTTCGAACGTGCCGCAGAAAATGCTGATGGCGATGAAGTTGAACTCGGCGAAAAAATTGATGATCCGGTGCGTATGTACCTGTCACAAATGGGTGAAATCCCATTGTTGACGCGTGATCAAGAAATCGAATTAGCGCGCCGCATTGAAATCTATCGCGATGGTTTCCGCCGGAAGGTGATGACCATGCCCGATGCCATCAAAAAAGGCATTGGCTGGGTTGAAGAGCAAAAAGAAATTAAAGAACAACAAGAAAAGAATGCCAAGAGTCATGGCTCGTCACCATCGCGTGACGATTACCTGGATCGCGCGGCAAATCATTTAAACACGCTCAACGGTGTCATCGCGCATTCTGCGCCACTGTCAGAATTGGTATGTGGTGAAACCGGCGCAGAAGTGCGTGAAGAACAACTGTTACGCAATCGTTTGACCCGTGCCTATCGCCTGCTCGAAGAAATGGAGTTGGACGCCAAGACCGTTATTCAGGTTAAGGACGACATGCTCGACATGCGCCGTAAGGTCCTGCGTCTGCGCCGTGAAATTGAACAGAACAAGCGCAAAAAAGGCATGGTCAAAGAAAAAGAACAAGATCTCACCGATTTGGCCCTCGTCATTGGTGAACCGATCAGTCGTTTCTTAGAACGCTGCATCGCCGTATCTAAGCGCTTCCGCTTGTACGAAGAAGCCAAGCAAAAATTATCCTGTGGTAACTTGCGTTTGGTGGTGTCGATTGCGAAGAAATATCGTAATCGTGGTCTGTCGTTCCTCGACTTGATTCAAGAAGGCAACGCCGGCTTGATGAAGGCCGTGGAAAAATACGAATATAAGCGTGGCTATAAATTCTCGACCTACGCCACGTGGTGGATTCGTCAGGGCATCACCCGTGCGATTGCTGACCAAGCGCGCACCATTCGTATTCCGGTGCACATGATCGAAACCATGGGCAAACTACGTAAGATCCAAAAGGATATTCTGCAGGATACTGGCCGCGAAGCGACCATCGAAGAAGTTGCCGAACGCGCTGGTATCAGCGTTGGTGAATGCAAACGCGTCATTCGTGTCAGTAAACATCCGATCAGCTTAGATCGTCCAATTGGTGACAGTGATGACTGTTACTTCGGCGATTTCTTGGAAGATAAGAGCGCGGAAAATCCGGCCAACATCAGTTCGAATGAATTGTTGAAGGAAAAGATTACCGAAGTGCTCGATACGCTGACTGATCGTGAACGTGAAATCATCTGCCTGCGCTACGGCATTGGCGATGGTTACACCTACACCTTGGAAGAAGTTGGCCGTCGTTTCAACGTGACGCGCGAACGTATTCGTCAGATCGAAGCGAAGAGTATCAAGAAGCTGCAGCATCCTTTGCGCAGCCGGAAGCTGGAAGGCTTTATTGATACCAAGGCCCACTAAAGCGTCCTGAGGATTTTTTAGCTCTTTGAACAGCCCACGCGATTATCGCGTGGGCTGTTTTGTTTTACCTCGCAGCAGACGTTCCTGTTATTCCGCACCATTTGCTCAGCGGACAAACGAGAGGTAGACTTCTTTCCTATGATGCCGGATCTCCCTTTCATTATCGACAAACGAGCCGATCGCGTGGTCATCACGATTAACCGCGATGCCGGCGAACATGAAGGATTAATTAGCGAGAAGAGCTATAGCTGGATTCAAACGATTACGGGCACGGTAGAACTCGACTTTAGCCAAATCGCTTTGGTGAATTCCATGTTAGTCGCGTGGTTATTTCATCTCATCCAAGCCGGTCGCTTATCGGACCTGACGATTCGCAATGCGAAACCTTTTGTCGTCAAACAACTCAAACAATTTTATTTAGATCGATTTGTGACTATTACTTTTGGGTAATTAATTTGCGCACGCTAGCGTGATTCGCCGAGTTATTTCCCTTTGGTAAACGTAAAATCTAAATGACACGAAGCGACATCTACGCCGCTCACCGTTAGCCACAGCAAGGTGCGAATAGCGAGTAATGATCCTGGCTCGCGATCTTTGGCGAGAATAGGTGCGGCGATGCGAAGCTCAGGTAAATGCAGGCCCATTTCAAAAACCGGCACTTGGGTTTCATTCACGATAATATCGGTGCGCGCTTCTAACATAGGACGCGCATTTGGCGGCCCGGCGCGGTCTAACATCGTCAACCGCATCGGATACGTGCCCGGACGTTCGCATTGCAGGCGAATATAGGCCTGCAAGGAATGCAGGACTAATTCATCGTTGGGTGTTTGCCAATGCGTGTAAGTGCCAGCAATAATCCATTTCCCCTGATCCGTACGATAAACTTGGTCGCACAGAATAAGCGTGCCACGGATATCGTTCATGGATTCAGAGTTTTGCATGTCGCGCAGCTTCGGTAGCGAACTGGCCGTTACAATGGAGCTTCAGTTATTTAACCTGCCAACGCTCATCAAAGAAATCGGCTGCAACAATCGTCCCAGGGACGAGATCCGTCGGAGGCGTTTTGAGATCAATAACGGCCCAATCAGGCAGTTTCGGATTCTGAAGCGAATTCGTGCGGTCATGGCCTTCACGGAACGTCAGTCCGCTGTTGATGACGACATAGTTATTCGGGTTCAGTGGATTGGGATAAATGCAGGTCGGTACATGACCGGCACTCGGGAATTGTTGGGCGCCAATTTGAATGGCGGTGGTCGACCATTGAATGGGTAATTTCGCCATGACTTGGGCCGTGAGGCTGTTGGCGGCGGCATCGCCCCACAAAATTAAATGATACGTGGCAATATCATCGGCGGTTACGTCGCGGTCTTGTTTGACGCGGGGGGTTCCGCGCATGAGCGTTGCCCAGCGTTCGCTAAAATGTGTGCTCTCGGCTTTTACCCAACGATCCACCACGGGATCAGCGCAGGGTTTGGATGGCAAGACCACGAGAAAGGGACGGACAAAAACATCATCAATGGGACCTTGTAGGCCCGGACGTTTACTCAGACCATCGGGATACTTGGTTTTGGTTTCAGTCCAGTTATCGCCAAGGCGCGAAAAATAGGCACCGTCTTTATTCGAATTACTAATTTTAATCGCTTGTCCATCCAGTGTCACCGACGACCCATTTTTAATAGCGGGGTGGGAAAGACGTAAACGAGCGATGTTCTTGGTCGTGGCAATAATACCTTTGGTCGTGACGTCAGCATCAACACGGCTATCGAGCCAATGTTGTTGCAGTTCAAGTGCCTCGACCCAATACATGGATGAATAACGCAAGGTTTTACTCTGAAAATAGACGTGGTCGGGTTGAGGGTTTCGTCCGGTGGCAACCGCTTTATCAACAAATGACATGACCTGTTTCAGATAATCCGGATGATATTTATGGCCGGTTTTGGGTGCAATCAGGTGATCTAATTTTTTCCCGTGCGCGGCATAGGCTTCGCCTAAAATAATGCCGGCCTTCATCTGAGTGTCTTCGTCACCGCTATAGGCGATCACGGGGATGTTGAATAAATTGCGGACGTAGTCCGGTGAATCGTACTGCCCCCATAAAATAGCTTCGTAGGTTGGCACATCGCTGGGTTTTAAATTTTGGTATTGCGCCGTTTCGGCAAATCCGGCGCCCGTATGCATACAGGCGAAATGATCGGCAAAATGTGCGCCTAAATGTTTAGCGCCCGCGCCACCCATGGAAAAGCCCATCAGTGCAATGCGATTGGCATCAATTTTATAATGAGCTTGGACGTGGGCGATGGCTTCGAATACATCAGTTTCAGCGGCGTTTTTATAGCCGACGCATTGGCGTCCGAAGACGTGCACGACGATGGCGTGTGCGGGCTGAATTTGATCCGGGCTTTTCGCATGCTTTGCCATAAAATGCAGATCAGTTTCGTTTGATCCACGTCCATGTAGCCAGACATATAAAGGACAGGGTTTAGATAGATCTAATTTATCCGGAATCACTAAGCCATACGGCTGTGGAGTTCCATCAATGGCGGAAATATAGCCACGAATGACTAATCCCGTTTGCGCAGTCCATGGAGCTTGTTTGAACGTCGCCAAACGTTCCTGCGCTTGCTTCAGACACCAATCGGCTTTGGGTAAATCTTTTTTCGCATCGTAAAATTCACCCCAGCGTAAGGCAAATTGTAGCGCCTTGTGATAGACCGAAACATCAGCGATCAGTGGCGGATTGCCGAGCGCGAGGACTTGCGCACCCAACGCATCGCAAGCCGTTTGTAGCCGTGTAATGTCAGCCTCTGGCATGGCTTTCCCGATATCGGGCAACTTGCGTGGAATGGGCGGTAATCCTTCTGCCGCCTGCATCCAGGTGAACGACGAGAGGAGAACTAAACAGGGAGCAATTAATAAACGCATAGTAAAATCCTTTGTCGCCAATGACCTACGGCAAACTCAGCCGCCTGTTGTTATTATTGATGTCGTAGGTTGGCATTTACCTGATACGAGCTGGACTTCGGCGCGAAGAAATCGGCGATCCATGCAAAGCGATCAGGTTTACCCGCAATTCAACCAAGTGGAGTCGGATATAAGATCCGTGATTTCAGCGTTCGACGTTTAATATGACGCTGGGCGCACGACCGCGAATAATAACTGGCCCTAACATAGGCGCGCGATTACCACTGTACGCGGCATCCTGCAGCCACTCTGTCGCTGGGGTATTCGCCGGCAGTGGCGCATCTCGATACGTCCAAATCACGCGTAGATCAGCACCGTCAAC
>CANETI010000108.1 GCA_947440715.1 Planctomycetota bacterium
CCGTCAGATCAATCTGCTCTTGACGCACAAATCCCTGAGTCGGCAATTTACCGGTATGATGTAAATCAAGTGCCGTACAAATTCCAGCTGCAGTGGTGATTTGAATGCCGCTCCATTCTTCGCCGTAACGTTGACCGTGGTATATTTTTCGCGCGTCAGTTTCTTGCGTAAATTGACCGTTTTTCTTGCCCGTGACGGTAACGAAAATCAGTACGACATCTTGATAGGTAATCGGAACCGCTTGTTCGAGAATATCTTTTAAGATCGGACGACGTTCGCCTAATCTCAGTTCATTGACTAAAAACGCGATTAAATCCCGATGTCCACGATAGCGAATGGTTTTGTAATCTAAATTTCGCACTCGGCCATGCAGCGTTTCCCACAGGCTACCAACACCACCTGAGGTATTGAAGGCTTCGTAGTCAACGCCATCCAGTGAGAAATGTTCTAAGCCTTCCAATGGCAGCACTTCAATTCGTCGTCCATCATGAATCACTTCGCAGGGATTGCAGTATTCATTTATTAATCCATCGGTGGACCACGTTAGATTATATTTAAGTTCGCCGGTAGGAAATTGAGATAACGCACCGACACGCAATTTTACTTCATCTAAAGTTTCAAAGCCTTTAGCGACGTGATGACCAGCAATAGAAATAAAACCAGGAGCTAAACCACATTGCGGCATAAATATTTGCCCAGGCTTGGCTTGCCGTGCAACGTCAGCGACCGCACGGGTGGTGGCGACGTCTTCGGTTAAATCAAAATAGCTAATACCAGCTTGCAACGCCGCACGGGCCACGGCTGGGTTGGCGGCAAATGACAGGGCTGACAAAACGCTGTGACAATCTTTCATGGCAGCAATCAATTGCTCATGATTACTAACATCCAAAACGCGCACGGTGACATTGGGAACCTGTGCGACGTGTGCTAACGCACGTTCATCCACATCCCCAACGACCAGTGAGTATGATCCGCTATGTCCTAACATTTTAGCAATAGCGCGCCCAATTTTTCCAGCCCCTAACAGCAAGATGCGATGCATAGGAGTATCTCCGCCTTTTGTATACCATTGTTTACCCAATAAGGCTGTTACTGCTTGCCGTCCTTCCACCATCTTTGCCACACACGCTGCGATAATACGCATCCAAATTGACCAATAAATGGTTGACGATTACACGATGTGGCACGCTTGTACAAGTGCAGCCAAGCGGTGATGGAGGGATGGTCGATTTGTTGTTATACTCTCTAGCTGTTATCCGCTTACTCAAAGGCTTGTCATGAATCAGCTCAACGCCTTTCATTGGGAAACGCAACCAGTCGCAGAAAGCCTGGTCGCGGAATTAGTACAGCACTGTTTGGATCGTGCCCCAGCGGCTGAATTATTGGGCGACCGTTTGCTGCTCGAAAGCGGCACGCGTTTATTCGATTGGATTGATCACCTAGTCGTGCCTGACCTGCCAGGATTGGCTGAACGATGTAAATCCGCTGGTTTTCACCACGTGCCCACACCCACGACACCTGGGTGTTATCGTCACCAAGCGGGATTATTTCCGACCATCGTGTTGAGCCCCCAGGGTTTATATGCCATTTACCTAAAAGTAGAATCCGTGGTTGATGCTGTATGGGCCTTACATTTGCATGTCCCAATAACGGGTGCCAGCGGCGCACCCATGCGTCGAGCACGTATTTGCCAGCAAGACGCGGAAATGTGGGTGATCGAACGCCATGGCTATACCGGATTCGATATCATCGACCAACCCGCTGAGCGGATGGTCGCTAGTCAGCACCATGCGGAAGCATTTTTATTGCGACCACGTCAGTTCGCGAATCCCGCTGATGGCTTTACCCATGCGCTGGAATTAATCGAATCCGCAATACGTGATTTAGGCATGGATCAAACCTGCGATCGTTTTTTTGCTGCAGAACGTGCCTATTGGCAGCAACGAAATCGTGCGGCACGTGTGCAATTTGAGTGCCAACAGCGATTTGGTTTTGGTTGGGCTAATCACGATCACCATACGTATCGCTCATCACGCCAATATTTTACTCACATGATTCGTGTATTTGAAACCCTTGGATTTGTTTGCCGCGAACGATTTTATCCTGGACATAATGCTGGTTGGGGTGCCCAAGTATTAGAACAACCCATGACCGGCATCGTTATTTTTGCTGACGTCGACATGAGCGAAGCCGAAATCCAACGTGATTTTGCTCATGAGCCATTTCCATCCGAACCAGGACGACCATTAGGCACCGTGGGATTATGGTGCGCATTGCATGGCGAATCATTTCTGCAAGCCGGCATGCATCATTTAGAGGCGACCTTTGCCTATACACAAGCGCGTGAACAGTTGGCGAAGCTCGGTATTAATTCCATGCCACCATTTACCGATTTCCCACATTTGCGCCAATGTTTTACTCAAGGCGAGCAATGGCAGGTTGATCCCGTACGGATCGATTATTTAGAGCAGAAAAAATTAATTACCCCAACACAAGCCGCGACTTTTCGCACGAATGGCGCAATTGGATCGCATTTAGAAATATTGGAACGTAATCAAGGCTTCAAAGGATTTAATCAGCAGGGAGTCGATAAAATTATTGCTGGTACTGATCCGCGCCATGCGCAGTGAATGGCGCGATCTCGTTGGCTGTCATTGCGTCGAATCGTGTTCGTCATGAACGTAACTATACCGTTTGATAAAGGTGAATGCTCTCAGCTGAGTCGCTTTTTTGATCACTTAATTTGGCGTTGAAACCTTGGTGTCAATTTCCCCAGCCAAATGGCGTCCAAAGTTTTGACGAAAGCACAAACAAACTAGGTAGCTAGCTGAGAGAGTAATCAGTGAAAAGAAAGGCGCTATAAGTCACGAAACAGGTGGTTTGTGATATCACAAAAGAAGTGCGACTGCACCAAAAGGATGCTATAACTATGACGAAATTGACATAAATATAATTATGAGACCACTGGTGGAATGTTAGTGTCCGGAATGTGGTAAGACCAATCGTCGAGCAAAGGAGAAAGCAAATATTCACAAGGAAATAGTTGGGTTTTGACAAGATGAAAAGTAAACCAGCGGGAGATAAAAGAGTGATTGCTTTAGGCGTTCGTTTGGTCAGCCATCGGCGACAGGCCTTCACGTTGTTTGAGGTGACGTTGTCGCTGTTGCTGGTGTCCTTTGGTGTCATCAGCATCATGATGCTGTTTCCGATCGGCATTAAGGCAGAGCACATGGCGCGTTATCGCCTTGTAGCGGCAGCAAAAGCGGAAGAGATGATCGAAGCGTTCGCAACCACCGCGAACATCAACCCGACTATAGAAGTCGAAGCGCCAAAAACCTGGGATGTGTCCTCGGGATACCGACCGTTCGTTCCTGATCTGGAAGTACGTGTAGTCGGCCATCGCAACGGCGTCATGCCGGTGCCGCTGAGCATCGCTCGTCGTCTCGAAAGCGACAACAATGAGATCCAGCAGATTCTGAACCAAGGTGGGCAACTCTTCTATGGCCAAGCGACCGGCTCCACCGGGCTTGAAGAAACCGGATTAGCGCGGGATAGCAGCACGAACTCAACCGATGTCATCACTCAGCGTTTGGTCTTCGCTGTCGTCGGGTATGCTCAGAACAACAACGTTTCATTCCTACCGCAGAAAGCGTGGCCGTACTGGCAGCCGTATCCGTCGCCGCCAGGGCACGGCCAAAAGAACGGGTACACGAACATCCATACTAACGACCGGCCCAAAAGTCCGCCAACGCCAGAAGATCCGGCGTTTGAATATGGGGGTCAACAATTCTTATGGGAGGGAGTGGCGAGCACTCCCACTGCGGACACGCCGGCAAGCCAAGGCAACGGCACTTTGGACACCGACATCCGGAAGGTGTTTACGCTCGGTTGGCGTCCATATGCCTATGGTATCCCAGGTACCCTTGTAATAGAACCGCCTTTACCGCCTTTACCGCCTTTACCGCCAAAACACACCATAGAGGGCGCGCAGCAATACTTGCAGGTGGCGTTGTGGTATTGTCAGAAAAAGGGGATCCCGCTTGCCACCTACGATCCCGGAACGATTTCCGATCCTGTGGCTTTGGCTGAGGCCAACGCCACTGCGTTTAAAACAAAGGTTGCAGACAATCAGAAGTGGAAGTATGTGCAGGCGTTCCGCTTCCTCTCGCACGCGGCGACCTGCGTGACGAAATACAAGAAGCTGGTCGATCTCGGCGGACAACCATCTTCTACTGGAACCGGCTTCAGCATTCCGCCCGTGACCATCGGCCCCGACAGCCTGCCGGGCATCACGCTGACTCACGACAAGATCGTCTATTACCACGAATTGTGCCTGCGTCAGGTCATGCTCTATGCCGCCAGTCAACCTTATGATTGGGGTGCGCCACGTCCGACCCAGAACGCGCTTTTCGTCCACTACCCTTTGATCGAATACGATCTGTTCACGTCCACGAGTGGGCCTATTTCCGGTACCACAACGACCGCGAGGCAATGGAAGCCGGTGACTGCTTGGCCCGTTACCAACATCGGTCGCAGTTATAGTTTTCCTAACACCCCAATTCCCAATGGACCATATATTCCAGAACCGAATCCCGGTTCGATCTGGGGCAATCCCGCCAACTTCACCCTGACACAGCAGTTTGAACCGGCTGAACGCTGTCGCCAATTGGTGTTCTGGTCGGTTGATTGGATGTCCTACGAAGATTGCGAGACCGCACCCGGTGCCCCCGTGGACGCCAGCCGGTATCTGCTTGCTGCTCCGAGGAGCGGGGTCTCGAATATTATGAATTCGCGCATGACCTGGTGTACGTGGTGCGATCATCACCTCTACGCCTTCCGCAATCCCGAAAAGGTCATCACCTTCAGGCAGTCGGTGTCCGGCAAAAAAACTGGCGATGATGTCAGTGGGTTGCGCATCCTCAATCGCGATGGCTACGATAACGAATGGGGTTATTTGGACCAGGGAACGAGCAGCGACAACAAGAATATGTTCCAAGTCAACTGGGGCGCTGATCGTAATTTCAATGGTAAGCTAGATCGAGGTCCCGTGCCGACATCGGTGCGCATGCGCGCGTCGGCAGTGGCACGTTATAATTTCTACGATCCCCGGCTAACGCTGGTGTTACGATGAGGATGACATGATCCACCATACGGAACATTCCCCTTCCCCTCGTCAGGGCTTCACCCTGATCGAAATGATGATCTCTGCCGGCCTGGGTGCGATGGTGGTTTATGTCGCCTTCGCCGGATTTCGTGTCGCGACACAAAGCATTTCGGTAGTCAATCGCTTAGCGCTTGAGAATGCCCTGATGCGCAGTGGCATGCAGGTGGCACACGAGCGTCTGGATTTCTGGACCGACTGCGACAATCCGAAAGACACAAAGGTACAAAAATTACGGACGAGGGACGGTTATGGTGGCATGCCGTTTACGGCGATGAAAGACGTTTTCCCGTATGTGTCCAACGTGGATCCAGAAAAGTCGACGGGTTGGAATGCGAAGGAAACCTGGTCGGCTCATGACCCGCGCCAATGGTGGCGCGGCAGCCAGGCCGAACGAGACAACAATCAACTGGTCGGTGGTCGTTATGTGCTATTCAGCAACTCCAAATCAACCGCTAACGTTCCTTCGTACGGAAGTGTGACGGTGGCGCATTCGTGGCTTTACAACCAGACTTGGGGTCTGCACAACGCGTTGGGTTATTACGGTTATACCGAGTACATGTTGGCCAACACCATGTACGGCTGTCATGCTTCCGGAGATGTTGCCCCTGACCATCCACTCAACCCCGATACACTTCCAGGCGGTCAACTCAACCCGGATGAAATGGCGAGAGTTTTCCTGGCCGGTAATTTTACTGTTGGCGCTAACGCGGTGACCTCCACCAAGGGGCTCTGGCGGCTGTGTACCTTTTCGATGTACGGTTTGGTCAGCCCCACCCAACCCCAAGGGGGCGTGCCGTTACAATATCGCAAAACTTATTATTGCGGCTACGGCAAAAACGCCAGTCCAAGGGCACTGGAATCGTTCCTCAGAGAGGTAGATAATTCGGACAGTTTATTAGATTCAGGTGGGCCAGCCACCTGGCCCACGGTCACGGTATCGGTGTCCCGCTTCGTCAAGACCGCGCGCTTCGTTTCGCTGTGTAAAGTAAATTTGACAAGCCCGCTGACCGGCGAGAACGTCCAACTGTTGTTTACCGGTTTTGGTACGACCTTGCGTGGTGCACGGCAGCAACGAACTGAAACGGGCAAGGAATGGGCGAACTGGGATGGTTACAACAACCTCACCAATGACCGCACGCTTGATGGCGCGCCATGACACGCGGTGGCACCATCCTGATCATTGTCGCCGGCATCTGTGCTCTGCTGGCCAGTATGACGCTCGCCTTTCTTTTGCGTTCGCGCTCGTCAATCCAAGAAACAGTAGCCTTGGAAGCCGAGGTACAGGCGCGCCTGATGTTGGTCGCTGCGTGCATGTATGTCTGCGAAGCGTCACGCCTTGGTTACGAGACCACCACCGGACCTAACCACGTCGAAGCCTTTGGCTGGATCGACGTGCGGGATGGATCAACTGGTCCGAATACTCGTGGTCCGGGTCCCACGGGAGCGACCACCATCGTGCCGCTGTGGAATTCAACTCTGGTGGAACGCAGTCGACCGGGTCTCCCCCCGGATCGTCCGAAATGGCCGGCACCGCCAGCGGCAGGATCTACGACGGCGTGGGGCAGTGTCGCGCGCTGCCCGATGTTTACCATGGTGCGTCCACGGTTCGCGGTGGAACTCACCGCGGCCTACAACCCGGTGAACAGCGACCCGGCAAGTCCGTTGTTTGGCCTGCCATTGCTGGCGAACCCCGATCCTAAGCCAGCGAGCAAGGCCGGTGTCGCATCATACAAGGCTGCGGATACCACCCCGCGTCAAGATTCAGTTGGTCGTTCGTGGTTCCGGGTGTATCGCGATAGCCCAGCCACTTTCGTCATCACGGTTGGCGGTGGTGGCACCATGGGCTGGCGTGATTACGACGAGGCCCGGGCGGCCGACGAGGCCCTGGTGGCCCAGGGTGCCGACCCGAAATACGCGGCTGAGTTCGGCAATGATAGTCAGCTGTTCGAAGTGTTACGAGCTCAAGAGGTGCGCATGTGGTACCGCATCGAATGGAGTCCGGCGGTCGCCAATCAGATGGACCACAATATCAGAAACGCCTGGAATATGGGAGAGAACCATTACTTCTCGTTCCCGATGAATGTGTCGGACAGTTTTCGCACCCAGGCGCACGGCCGCAACCTCGGCGGCACCATTCGTTGGGTACAGCGCTTGCGATATGAGCCCAGCAAATGGTAGTGAAGCGCTCGTAGGAAACCCGCTTCTAGTACCGCGTTGAATGGAGCCCCGCCATTGCGACGTCAGATGTGCACAATATTAAAAATGCGTGGAACGCAGGTGCCGAGGATCATTATGTCTCGTATCCCATGAACACTTCTGACAGCTCGGTCAATCCAAGGTCTCAAGCATTGTCGCGCAATATGGGCGGTACGATTAGCTATGTGCAGCGTTTACGCCGACCACCAACCTGGTGGTGACGGTCGTTTACAGGCGATGGCAAAGACGTTCAGAAGTCGCGTATGGTAGGACTAGTCGTTATTCATTAGGTATAAAAATTAAGCCTAGGTCCTTATCAGACCTAGGCTTATGTTATGGTGGGCAGTATAGGATTTGAACCAGTCAAGAAGACATAGTGTTGAGATCAACAAGGAGCAAAAAATAAGCCCAAGTGCTTTGAACACTTGGGCTTATCGATCTGGTGGGCAGTATAGGATTTGAACCTACGACCCCTCGCGTGTGAAGCGAATGCTCTAGCCACTGAGCTAACCGCCC
>CANETI010000109.1 GCA_947440715.1 Planctomycetota bacterium
AGCCCTGGACGTAAGGTAAATCCCTAAAGGCGGCCAAGGTTTGCGAGTTCCGTTTATTCAAAACATCAAAACAAAAAAACATGGTCAACAACAGCGACATGGCCAACAGCCAGGGAAAGAAATTCAGTTCAAAAAAACGAAAGAAGTCGATGCCGCGCAAAAAACCCAACAGTAACGGTGGATCACCAATTGGGGTTAAAGAGCCACCAACATTGGAGACGATGAAAATAAAGAAGACCACGTGATAAGGACGCAAACGTCCGCGATTTGCGCGTAAAAATGGACGAATCAGCAGCATTGATGCACCGGTCGTACCAATCAGATTGGCAATCACGCCACCAAACAACAGCATGGCGGTATTCGACCACGGACGTCCACGTCCACCAATCCCCAACACCACACCACCAGAACAGACATACAGACAGGCAAGAAGACTAATAAAGGTAACGTATTCAAAGCCAACGTGAGCCAACGGATAGAACTCGCCACGACCAATCAGGTAATAACCCGCCGTAAGCGCACCGAGTCCGATCGCTACTGCTGGATACCAACGATGCCAAAAATGCGGACGAATGACCGGCATTAGGGCAATGGCTAACAACAACACGACAAATGGGATGACCGTAAAAATCGGCGGCGGTGCATGAACGGCTGCTTCACTCGTCAACGGCATAACGCCATCAGCGGCGACTATGGGAAGTACAGCGGTCAATAATAAGAAGAGAATTCGCGTCATAATTACATACCGATTAAGGCGGAGGTTGCAGAGTGACGGCCTCTCTCATCAATGCCAGATGTGACTCCCGTTGTCACCACCCCGAGATCAGTGGCTAAAAGTACCCAGTAGCGCGACTCGTTTGTTCTACCAAACTAGTTTTCGTGATCCAAAACGCACCGAAAACAACCAAGTCGCGCTATCGCCAATTCGTACATGGCATGATGAGAACCATTCGCGGCGCTTTATTGCTGCACGACACGCCGCATCGGATCGCGCTTGGCACCGCATGTGGAGTTTTTTGTTCGCCCTTACCGATGTTTGGGCAAATGGTCCTGGGCATGATTTTGGCCCGCGCCTTTGGCGGCAATGTGGTGGCGTCGATTCCTTGGACCTGGATTTCAAATCCCTTCACCACCCCCTTTATTTGGTATGGCGGCTATCGCTTAGGCATGGTCATTACTCCTGGCGATTGGCCGCTCATTTCATTCCAACGCTTAAATAAAATCGTTGAGAAATTCGGTAATTTGTCGATCGCTGATGGCTTTGCCTCCGGCTATGCCGTCGTCGTAGAAATTTTTGTACCGTTATTAATTGGCACCGTCGTGGTCGGACTTATTTGGGGGGCAATCAGTTATTTCATCGCCCTACGCTGGGTCATTATTCTTCAAGCACGCCGTACTGCACGCAACGCCCACTGGCGCCGTCCGCCGGTTATTGAACCCTGCACCATTGTTGATGAAGAAAAAATGCGCCGTCCCACGACAACAAGAATAGAAAAAACCACTTCTACCGAATAATGCGGCAAGGGACTAAAATAAAATCGAAGTTCACCATCAATAAAAAACTGCTCATTGATGATGTCCTCTCCTCCGTTTCCTTAGTTTAAATCGAAGTAAAAATTTCCATTCTTAGAAAGAGAACTGGCTATAGGCCCAGGCTTTGTTAAGCGAATCAGCCGTTCCTCCACCAATACTGGCGGTGTCATCGCCAACAAAGCGGGCGAATTTCAGGCCAATTAATAAGTTGGGACTGAAAGCCAACACGCGGTATTCAGCGCGTAAATCAATTTCATTGCCATAATGATCGCTGTTACTTTCGGCGAAGAAGAGATATCCTTGAGCAATTAACGTCAGGCCTTCGATTAATGGTGGAGCCCAATTAACCGACATCGAGTGGGCGCGCAATCCACTTGCGGGAGTGACCGTAAACATATCAGCCCAACCGTTAAAGGCATGCGCCGTCGCAAGTGGCGTAGTAAAGCGATCAGTAGTCGAACTGCCTTCCATCACACTATAACCATACCAGGCGCTCAATTCCCGCCATACACCGCCGGCTTCGCCGGCATAATAGTTTGCGCGATACGAATTTGGATTATTACCATAATCACTTTGAGTCGCCATTTCGGCGGAATAAATAACACTTAATTCATCTGACAATTTATATGGTCCATTCACGCGCATACCCAGGGTTTGACTAGATTGCGCTGCCACGGTCGCGCTGTCGTAATCTAACAGTAAACCATATCCAATAAGCTGTCCCAAGCCTTTCTGTTCAACCATCGCATGGGCGAGATGAGTCGACATCGCTAAACGACCATCAAATGGATTGGTCGCAAACGAATCCGGAAAGATGCGATTAACCCGAGAAATGTAGGCGTAGCCAACTTGCACTTGGCGATTGTCCCTCGCATAGGGTGTGGTTTCAACTCGCGCAGCGTCAAATGTTTGTTGATCTTGTCGCCAGGCAATATCACCGATTAAACGGTGATTGGCGAGCTTGATTTCCTGTCGTCCGAATTTAACGCTCGTTTTCCAACTATCTTTCGGACAGATATATTGTGCATAGGCTTGATTAACTTCGACGGTCGGCGTATCGAGCACACGTGGGTATTGAGTTTTCCCATTCTCAATACTTTGATAGTTATCCGGACCAACGCCAAAGACTCCCTCGAATTGCATAAACCCGGTCAAACCATGAAACGAACGCGTTTCATAACCAACGGCTGCACGAAGCGTCGAGGCATTGGCTTCTTTATTAAATCCAGACTGATCAACGTGTTCATAACGATAGCGCGCAGAAGCGCTGACTTTGCCCAACACCAACGCATCACGTATTTCCGTCAGCGTATCGGTGGTCGATTCCGCATATAATGGTGTCACCAGACAACCGATGGCTGGGACGAGGCAAAGCAGGGAAGGTGAACGTTTCATCGGTTGATCTCCATATGTTTGGCACCTGAGCAGACGATGCACTTCTATGCTGAAGTAGATTGTCGCCACTGCAACGGGGTCATGTGCAGTTCGCGGTGGAAAAGATGGAAAAATTGCGCGCGACTGCCAAATCCACTTTGCTTGGCCACTTCGCGTAGCGGTAAATCGCTAAGACGCAGCAATCCTTGCGCGGTTTCTAAACGGGCACGTAGTAAAATGGCCGAAAAAGTGGCGCCAAATAATTCGCACACCACATGACCGACACGGTCTTCACTTAATTGTAAATACTGGGCAAGTTGCGCTAAACGAAGGGTCGCGTTGCGATGATGCTTTGACACAAAATAATTAATAGCACTCCGTCGAGCTTCTGCGGTTGGCATGCCGCCTTGATGTGATAATTCAGGTAGCCGTTCGCGCATGGACGTACGCCACGCTACTAACCGCGCGGCTAATTGTCGCAACAATTCTAATTGCCACTTGGCGGTTATTTGGTCCAACACGGGCAAGCGATTAACCGTTGGCGCCCAAGGACCACTACGACCAGGAGTTTGTTCATCCATTAATGGCACCACGAGATCAACGGCAGCGCGGCGCACGCCCGCATATAAAATCCATTCCAATTTTTCCGCAATAAAGACAGGCAAGTAGAGTTCAATCACGCCCGCGTGACAAATTTTCACCGTACCGCCTGACCACGATAGCGCTTCGACATGCAGTCGCTTCGCACAAAAGGCGATGCAGGCCGCCTCACGCTTCGATTTGACTAAGCGGCAAACCGGATTGACGTGTTCGTTGCGCGTGGCCTCGGTGTAGGGTAATAAACTGCGGCGAAAGTCATGAAAACACAGAGAAAGACCGGTAGCCGCTTCAAATGCGACGATGGCTTGAGTTGGCAGGCTGATATCCACGCGCTTGACCATAGCGGAATTCCAGACTTATCCAGCGGCGTATCGGACCAAAACCACGTACCCACCGCACTCGACGCTCCCTAACCTGCAGCGCAGGAGATTCCCCATGCACCGTCGCTCCGTTTTAACCGCCGTTTTATTTTCTGGTTTATTGCTGCAGCTGACCGTAGCAGAACCCGCAGCAGCAGAACCCGCAGCTGTCGCAGCAACTCACGTGCGCCACATCGTGCTCAAGTCCGGATGGCAAACGGTGAATATTGGCGACATCGCTCACACCCCAGGCGTATTACATCTCTTGGAACAACACCTGCCGGATGTCACGGTCACGCTATGGCCAAATAATATTAATGACGGCGTGGAAGAGATGTTGACCAAACGCTTTCCCAAACTGCGCATTGCCTCCGGTTCCATTAATGCCGAAGGCAAAGCCAGTACGCCGGAATTAACCCAAGCCATGGCTGACTGCGATTTATTGCTCCATAGTTCTGGTCCCTCCTTTGTCGCAGAAAAACACGTGCGCGCATTTGTCCAAGCCACCAATAAACCATTTGGTGTTTATGGCATTACCCTCGGCACCATAAGCGATGAAACGGCGGCGCTCCTGAACCAAGCGCGCTTCGTGTATTTACGCGATAGCGTATCGACCGCCTTGACGCAAAAACAGGTGACCAAATGTCCACTCGTAACCTTCGGTCCAGACGGGGCATTTGCGTGCGATGTACGTGACGATGAACGCGCGAATACTTACCTCGCCAGCAAAGGATTAAGCGATGGTCAATTTGTCTGCGTTATTCCACGTTTTCGTTACACGCCGTATTTTCTTATTCATAACAAGCCGCTGGCTGAGACGGATCGCACGAAATATGATTTTAGCTTAGCCCACGCCGAAGCTGACCACGCCAAATTGCGCGAAGCCATCATTGCGCTGGTGCGCGTCGCCAAAGTCCGAGTATTGGTTTGTCCCGAAGATCAAAGCCACATGGCGATTGGTAAACAATACTTAGTCGATCCCCTGCCGGATGACGTCAAAGCGCAGGTGGTGTGGCGTGAAACGTATTGGCGTACCGACGAAGCCGTCAGTACTTATGCGCGCTCCCTGGGACTTGTGAGCATGGACATGCATTCACCCATCATGTGCATTGGCAACGGCATTCCCGCCATTCACATCCGCTTTAAGGAACAAACGAGCAAAGGTATCATGTGGAATGACATCGGCCTCAACGACTGGCTCTTTGATTTGGACGAAGAAGTTGATGGTAAACGCATCATTGCGGCTGCGCTTGATCTGGTGACTAATCGACAAGCGGCATTAGCGCGCGTTACTGCTGCACAATCCGTTCTTCATAAACACCAAACTGAATCGATGGCCGTTATCGGTCGTAGTCTTAAAAAATAATTATTAGCGCGAAAGCCAGCCACCATCGACCGGATAAATACTACCGTGGCAATAGGCGGCGGCATCGCTGGCGAGAAAGACTGCGAGACCAGCAATATCACGTGGTTTACCCCAGCGATTCGCGGGAATGCGGGCAAGTATTTGTGGATTACGCACCGGATCATCTTGGATCGGTTTGGTCATATCAGTCGCGATATATCCAGGCGCAATCGCATTAACATTAATGCCCAGACCAGCCCACTCATTCGCTAAGGCGCGCACTAAACCAGCGATGCCACTTTTGCTTACCGCGTACGGCATCACGTTGACGCCGCCTTGGAAGGTCAGCATCGAGGCGATGAGAATAATGCGGCCTGCACTTGGCTGAGTGCGAAAATGCCGCGCGGCGGCTTGTGACAAGACAAATGCAGCACGTATATTCGTGTCCATAACCAGATCAAACTTATCAATTGGACAATCTATTGCTGGCTGACGATGCGTGATGCCCGCCGCATTAACCAAAATATCAAAACGACCGAACACCGACAGCGTTTCGGCAACGAGTGGCTCTGCCGAATCTAAACTACCAATATCACTTTGAATCGCATGAAATCGCCGACCGGTTGCCGCAACCAACGCGGCTGTTTCCGCCATCGCTTGGCGTCCGACGCCTACCACATCCGCACCAGCTTCCGCCAACATCACGGAAATGGCCTGTCCAATACCACTTCGGGCACCAGTCACTAAAGCAACGCGACCGGATAAATCACAGAGATTACGCACGTTCATAATATCCTCCGCGGTTAATACTTTTTACTGAACGTCGAAGCGGAAATGTTTTTTCTTTCCTGCACGAAGTAAGACGTAGCCATCTTTAATATCAGCGGTGGTGACTTTGCGGCCTGGGTCATCGATGCGATCGTTGTGCACACTGACGCCGCCACCGGCGACTAGGCGTTTGGCCTCGCCGTTACTCGCGGCTAAGGACGCGCGCACTAACAGCGGCAACAAACCGATACCGGCTTCGAGTTCACTCGCTTGAATATTCGCGTGCGGGATGCTGTCGCCGGTGACGTCGTGACTGGCACCGAAGGCTTTTTTCGTATCGCTTAGTGCCTGATCAGCGGCAGTTAATCCGTGGATTAATTTGGTGACTTCGTAGGCCAGCACTTCTTTGGCGTTATTCATGCGTTCATCGTAAAACGCAGTGAGTTGCTTCACTTCGTCCATCGGTAATGCGGTGAAAAAGCCAAGGAATTTCGCCACATCGCTGTCAGCTGCATTGCGCCAAAATTGGAAGAAATCGTAAACGGGGGTCCGTTCGGCTGATAGCCAAATATTGCCCTGTTCCGATTTACCAAACTTGCCGCCATCGCTTTTCGTCACTAACGGAAAGGTAAGCCCAGCAAGGTCGGCGTCAGCGGTGCGGCGACCCAATTCCATACCCATAATAATATTACCCCACTGATCCTGTCCGCCCATTTGCACGGTACATTTTTCCGTGCGGTACAAATGCACGAAATCATACGCCTGCATCACCATGTAATTAAATTCTAAGAAACTAATGCCGCCATTTTCCATACGCCCTTTGACCGAATCCATGGTCAACATGCGATTGACACTAAAATGTGGACCGACTTCGCGCAGGAGTTCAATCCAGGATTTATTCACTAACCAATCCGCATTATTCACTAATTTTGCGCCCGTGGCGCTCTCATCAAAACGCACGACCTGTCCGATTTGTTTAGCGATAGCAGCGGCGTTGCGATTAATATCTTCTCGCGTCAGCATTTGCCGCATCGCGGTCTTGCCCGATGGATCGCCGACCAACGCCGTCGCGCCGCCGACCAGGACCAACGGTTTATGCCCACACTGTTGCAACCATTTCAGCCCCATGATCGGAACTAACGACCCGACATGCAAACTGTCAGCCGTCGGATCAAACCCGACATAGGTCGCGACGGGAGAAGCCAAGCGCTGACGCATCTCAGCATCTGTTGACTGCGCCACAAAACCACGGGACGAAAGCAGGTCGTAAAGATTTTCACTCATGAGGCGCGAGAGCCTAGGCACTGCCTGCGCGGGTCAAACCCAGGAACCATGACGGACCAGCGATTGCTGGGATAATCCACCCTAGGCAACGCCTAAACGTTATCCTTCGAGGTAAAAGTCACCGGTGATTTGTTTCAGGCGGCGATCCCATTTTGCCAGGAACTCGGCTTTGGTTGCGGCATAGAGTGGGCTGATTTCGATGCGGGCGTTTGGCGGCAGAGTCACGGTTACTCCGGCAGCTCGTAGCCAATTGGCGTAGAGGTCGCTGGCCAATTGCACGGCGGTGATGGGACTATCACTGTTGGCTTTGCCATTAGACATCGCCGCATTTTTGACGGGGGCGAATTCGACGGCGCGGTCAACTTCCAAGCCAATGCTGGTTCCGGCCAACGGTAATAAATCGAAAATGAATCGTTCGCTTTTCCATCCCGTCACACTTTGCGCTCGACCATCAATCCAAGCGCTGAGCGGTTTGCGACTACGATGGAGCGGTAATTGATAGCCACTGCTAACGAGGCGTTGCAAAAATGCCACGCTCCAGCAATGCATGGCGGTATTGCCCCAGCGGTAAATTAATTCGCCGGTCGCGTTACGACTGCGTGCCATTTCC
>CANETI010000110.1 GCA_947440715.1 Planctomycetota bacterium
TCCTCTCTATGGGTATTTTAAACAATTATTTGCTCAGGTTACCAATCCGCCAATCGATCCGATTCGCGAAGAATTGGTCATGTCGTTAACCCAGTATGTCGGCGCTGCGCTTAATATTTTAGAACCAGGTCCTGAACATTGTCATATGTTAGAGCTAGATCAGCCGATTTTGCTCAACTTAGAATTAGAACAATTCCGCCAAGCCGATATCCCTGGTTTCCGTGGAACCACCCTCAAAACCGTCTTCGACATTAAAGACGGCCCAGATGCATTAGAAAAACGTCTCAGCGAGTTATTCACCGAAGCTGAAAAAGCCGTCAAAGATGGCTTCACGGTTTTGGTGTTATCCGACCGTGGCGTCGATGCCAATCATGCTCCTATTCCCGCTTTACTCGCGGTATCGGCGATACACCACCATTTAATTCGCGTCGGCAAACGAACACAATGTTCGCTGATTGTGGAATCAGGTGAGCCGCGCGAAAACCATCATTTTGCCTTATTAGTTGGTTATGGCGCGACCGCCATTAATCCATACCTCGCATTCGATTCAATCAAAGACCTGGTCGATTCTGGTATCTTGCCACAACTCGACGGCAATGCTGCCGCCGATGAAGAGCACGATGCGGTCTATCATTACACCAAGCGTTACATTAAAGCCATTGGTAAAGGCTTGCTGAAAATATTTTCGAAGATGGGTATTTCCACCTTACAAAGTTATTGCTCGGCACAAGTTTTCGAAGCCCTTGGTTTATCTACCGCATTGGTAAATAAATATTTTACCGGCACACCCACGCGCATTGAAGGCGCCGGTATTCAAGAACTTGCACGCGAAGTGTTGATGAAACACCGCGTTGCCTTTGCTCCGCTGATTGATCGCAACCGCGACTTAGATCGGGGCGGCTTCTATCACTGGCGTCGTGAAGGTGAATACCACCTAATGAACCCAGAAGTCATCGCTTTATTACAACATTCCGTACGTGCTGGTGATCGCGCAACCTTTAGACGCTTCACCAAATTGATCGATGATCAATCTCGCGATTTATGCACCCTGCGTGGCTTGTTCAAATTTAAACCCGCCACGGCAATTCCTATCGCGGAAGTTGAATCCATCGAATCGTTGTTCAAACGTTTCTGTACTGGCGCTATGTCACTTGGTTCAATTTCGACTGAAGCGCATGAAACGTTAGCGATTGCCATGAATCGCATCGGCGGTCGTTCTAATACGGGTGAAGGCGGCGAAGATGCCCGTCGTTTCACACCGGATGCCAATGGGGACAACCGTCGCTCAGCGATCAAACAAGTGGCTTCCGGACGCTTTGGCGTCACGCCGCACTACTTGATCAACGCGAGTGAAATTCAAATCAAAATGGCCCAGGGAGCCAAACCCGGTGAAGGCGGTCAATTACCTGGTCATAAAGTTTCTGAATATATTGGCTGGCTACGCAATAGTGTCCCAGGTGTAACACTCATCAGTCCACCACCCCATCACGATATTTATTCGATCGAAGATTTAGCCCAGCTGATTTACGATCTGAAAAATGTAAATCCTGCGGCCAATATTTCGGTGAAATTAGTAAGCGAAGTTGGCGTTGGCACCGTGGCTGCCGGCGTTGCGAAAGCACACGCGGATTTGGTCACCATCGCTGGCTGCGAAGGCGGCACCGGTGCATCACCCATGTCCTCCATTAAACACGCTGGCGTACCTTGGGAACTCGGCGTTGCTGAAACACATCAAACGCTGGTACTCAACGATCTGCGTGGCCGCATTAAAGTGCAAACCGATGGTTTACTGCGCACCGGACGCGACGTCGTTATCGCGGCAATGCTCGGAGCCGAAGAATTCGGTTTCGCGACGGTCGGCTTAGTCACCATCGGCTGTATCATGATGCGTAAGTGTCACCTTGATACCTGCCCAGTTGGTATTGCGACGCAAAACGAAACGCTGCGGAAAAAATTCAACGGTCAACCAGAACACGTCGTCAATTTCTTCACCTTCGTGGCCGAAGAAGTACGCGAAATCATGGCGCAATTGGGTGTGCGTTCACTTGATGACTTAGTTGGACACACCGAACATTTGGAAATGAACGATGCGATCAAACATTGGAAATCAAAAGGACTCGATTATTCTAAAATATTAGCAAAGCCCACCGCCAGCCCTGAAGTGGCCACACGTTGCATTGCAAAACAAGACCATGGAATTGAAAAGATTCTGGATCGTAAATTAATTGAATTGGCCAGACCAGCCCTCGAATCCAAGCAGAAAGTCAATATCAACTTGCCGATTCGCAATTCTAACCGCACCGCATGTACCATGTTATCGGGTGAAGTTGCAAAACGTCATGGCAAAGAAGGATTACCACCAGGCACGATTAATATCACTTTAACGGGTGTTGCTGGCCAAAGCCTGGGTGCGTTCTTAGCCGAAGGCATCAACGTTACCTTAATCGGCGACGGTAACGACTATGTCGGCAAAGGCATGTCCGGTGGTCGCATCGTTATCCATCCAGAAACAAAAGCGACTTATGCCTGGAATGAAAACAGCATCGTTGGCAATACGGTCATCTACGGCGCCACTGGCGGCGAGGTCTTTTTAGCGGGTATGGCTGGTGAACGTTTCGGTGTACGTAATTCCGGCTGTAAAGCGGTCGTCGAAGGCGTCGGCGACCACGGCTGTGAATATATGACTGGCGGCATTGTCGTAGTTCTGGGTAAAACTGGCCGTAATTTCGCCGCCGGTATGTCGGGTGGATTTGCCTACGTCTTAGACGAAGACCGCAAATTCCAACGACGCTGTAATCAAGGCATGGTCGACTTGGAGCAAATCGTCGACAGCGAAGAAATTGCCTCGTTAAAGGCTTTAATTCAGAAACATCTGGATCTCACCGGATCACCAACGGCCAAAAAACTGCTTGGTGACTGGGAACAAGCGCGGAAGAAATTCGTCAAAGTATTCCCGCATGAATATCGCCGTGTCTTGTTGGAGCGTGAAGCTAAAACAAAAAATAATGGCAGTCCAAAACCGGTGAAGGCATGAGCCTCACCACTTTACCGCAAACCATACGAAAGATCCAGGCAGTTGAATCTTTCGTCTCTAAATCAAAATAACGAATAAAGCATAAAGGATAATACAATGGGCGATCCCCGCGGATTTATGAAACATGACCGTCAGGCACCAGAATATTTGCCTGCGGAGCAACGTTTGCTCAATCACGAAGAACACATCGAAGAACTCAGTGATGAGCAAGTCAAAATACAGGCCAGTCGTTGCATGGATTGCGGCGTGCCGTTCTGCATGACCGGCTGTCCACTCGGCAATATTATTCCGGAATGGAATGATCAGATCTTTAAAGGTCGCTGGCAGGAAGCCCTGGCCACTTTGCATGCCACAAATAATTTTCCTGAATTCACGGGTCGTGTCTGTCCAGCACCTTGCGAAAATTCGTGTGTGCTCGGCATCAATGAACCGCCCGTGACGATTAAATTACATGAAGTCTCGATTGTCGACAAAGGTTTCACGATGGGCTGGATTAAGCCCGAGCCGCCAAAATTTCGCAGCGGCAAAAAGGTTGCTGTTATTGGTGGCGGTCCAGCTGGTTTGGCTTGTGCGCAACAACTCAATCGCGCAGGGCATTTAGTAACCGTATTTGAAAAGAATGATCGCGCTGGTGGTTTGCTGATGTACGGCATCCCCCACTACAAATTACGCAAAGAAAAAGTCCAACGCCGCATTGATCTCCTGGCCGCCGAAGGCATCGAATTCCGCTATAACACCACCGTCGGTGAAACGATTCCCTGGGAACAAGTCAAAGGTGCCTACGACGCCGTGGTAATTTCCACTGGCGCGGAATTACCGCGTGATCTGCCCGTTCCTGGGCGCGAATTAAACGGCGTGCATTATGCCATGGAGTTCCTGCCGCAATCCAACCGCTCCAATTGGGGTGATGCGGAAATTGCGGCACTGCATGCCAAAAAGCAAAAAATTTGGGCCAAGGACAAAAAAGTTATCGTTATTGGTGGCGGCGATACCGGCAGCGACTGCATCGGCACGTCGTTGCGCCAGGGTGCCAGTTCGGTCATTAATTTTGAATTAATGCCATGTCCACCTGATGAACGCACGGCAGGCAATCCTTGGCCACAATGGGCGCGTATTCGTCGCATTTCATCATCGGTCGATGAAATGACGACGACGGGCGGTGATGTGCACTATTCACTCGCCACCAAGAATTTTACCGGCAAAGATGGTAAAGTCACCGGCCTCACCACGGTTGTTCTCGACTGGTCATCGGGCAAACCGGTGGAAAAACCGGGTAGTGAAAAACAATGGGACTGTGATTTGGTGTTGTTGGCGATGGGCTTCCTTGGGCCGCGTAAGCTCGGCCTATTAGAACAACTCGGCTGCACGTTAGATCAACGCGGGAATATTCAAACCGATGCGAATACTCGTATGTCGAGTATCCCAGGTGTTTTCGCCGCTGGCGATGCGCGGCGTGGACAATCATTAATCGTATGGGCAATTGCTGAAGGACGCGAAGTTGCGCGTTGTGTGGATACTTTCCTAACGAAACAGGATTCGTTGTTGCCTGCGGTAAGAATCGAAGCCTTCGCGTATTGATTTTGGTTGAGGGGCTACGGCCCCCCAACTTAGTTTTTGTTGAGGGGCTACGGCCCCCCAACAACGCGCCTTCGGCGCTGCCCCCCTTGGGCTTGGCGACGCTCATCCCCCCTTAACTTCGCTTTGCGAAGTATCCGGCTTTGCCGGATAGCCGCTTTGCGGCTGGGGGGATTTGCTTTGGTTTATTTACCGCGCTTTGGACGCGGACGATCTCGCATTACTTTTCGTGCGTCATTTTTATCTTCATTGGCGTCGTGGGGGTAGTCTTTTCTTCTTCTCGCGTGAGACGCGGGGTTCGGGTTTGTTGTCTTGGGGTTGGTACTGATGACGGGGGCTTTTACGCTCGCGATTATGAAAAACTTACGTTTACGTTTTAGTTTGCTCTGCTTATTAATGGCATTGATAGCATTCGGTCCGTTGGGATTTTCTGCAGATGCCCTACCCACCGTGACTGATGGACCCAAAAGTCGGGATGGAATCGGTAAATATTTTATGGGGCGGGAAATTGCGCATGTGATGGGGCATCAAGCCGCAGCATGGCTGGAGCGACCAGAGCGAGATAAGGAAGAGGAACCGACGAAGCTTATTCAGACTTTGGAACTTAAACCGACGGATGTGGTTGCGGATATTGGATGCGGGACTGGTTTTCACTGCTTTCGCATGGCACCTTCCGTTAAATCCGTTTTGGGTGTGGATATTCAACAAGAAATGCTCGACCTAATGATGGGTAAGGCCAAGCAACTCAATATCATCAATGTGAAGCCAATACTCGGCACTATTAGCGATCCAAAACTACCTGCGGGCGGTGTTGATTTAGTCTTAATGGTCGACGTCTATCATGAATTTGATCATCCGGTTGAAATGCTTTCCGCAATTTTAGCTTCATTATCGCCAACTGGACGCGTGGCTTTGGTCGAATTTCGCGGCGAAGATCCCAATGTCCCAATTAAACCGTTACATAAAATGACCGAATACCAAGCTCGGCGCGAGTTTGAAAGTATTGGTTTTAAATGGGATCGCACGGTATCCACTTTACCATGGCAGCATTTGATTTTCTTTAAGCGATAACTTAATATTGCCGTTCCTATTTTACGAAGATGATCCTCGACTCGCTTCAGGCTAATCTATGCGCAAAATACTTTGCGCCGATGTTATTTCTGAGTTAACCGCTATTCGCAATTGGCAAATTCAGCGTAAACGTCGCGCCAAGACCAATTCCTGGGCTGCAAACGGTCATAGTTCCACCCATTTCTTTGGCCGCATTGGCGCAACTATGCAAACCAAAACCATGACCATCTTTACGTGTCGTGAAGCCATGAGTGAATATTTTTGCCATCGTCACTTCGTCGATTCCAATACCATTGTCGGTAACACTAAATACCAAGCGCTTATTATTCGTGCGACTGACAGCAATCGTTATGAGTCGCTTATTGGTTTTCCCAACGTCTAAAGCTTGTTTGGCGTTTGTAATTAAATTAACCAATATTTGCAGTATTTTATGACGATCTAAAGGTGCCGCTGGTAAATCTTCCACATCCTTGATGACGCTTATCTCATGTCGCTGTAAGGCTACCCCGTTGAGACGTAGTGCTTCATCAATGATATCTTGTGGGCGAATTGATTGAATAACACCCACTGCTTTCCCATACGATTGCTGTAATTGCACAATTTCCTTAATGTGATCCATGTGCATACATAAATTCTTCATCTCATCGCTCATGACCTGCTGTTGGGCCAATAGATAATCAGATAACTTCTGCAAATAAACGGGTAACTGTTTACCCTTAGAATCGCTCTGTATAAATTGCGGTAAATCGTCTTGATGTTCGATTAACAATGAAACTGCCTTGCCTAGATTATTCATTTTTCCATCGCGCAAACGTTCGCTAATCAAATTGGCTGATACGTTAACACTATTAAGCACATTACCGACATTATGTAAAACCCCATTTGCCACTTCGGCCATACCGGCGCGATGTGATGCGTCTAATAATTGATTGTTAAGATCTTGTACTTCTGCTTCAGCTCGTTCGCGCTCTTCAATTTCATGGACCAATTGCACGTTCCGAGTAGATAAATCTAACGTGCGTTGACGCACGGTCGCCTCAAGACCTTCATTCAGGTGTTTGAGTTCATCATTACGCGCACGTATGGCTTCCTGCATGGTCGCAAACGAGGACGATAATCGTCCTATTTCATCTTGACCCGTGGTCGACACATGCGCGCTAAAATCACCACGCCCCAAGCTTTCGCTCGCTTGCATCAATACATTCAATCGCCACGTCCAGCGACTGATCATTAAGTAAACTAAAATCGTGCTGACAGTGCCCGCGATGATTAATACGAATAAACTTGCATACCGCTGATTTTTACTGCGGCTAACCGTTTCGGCTAATTCTTGTGTCAGCGCGGCGGTCGACTCCGTAACCATATGCCCAAAACGCTCTGATAGGGCAATAGACTGCTCATTTAATTCCGCTGCGGCTTGTGTCAAACTGTCGCTCAGCTTACCCGTTGCCAATTCACTATAAGTAATCACTGCCTGGGTGGTGTAAGCCATATGCGCTGATTGTAAGCCAACAACAATGGCTCTACGTTGTCCTTGTTCTCCTAATAAAATAAAGTCAGTAAAAGATTGTTGTACTGTCTCAGCATGTCCAGCAGCGATGGCAATTAACTCTTTATCGCCAGTCAGCACTGCACCTTCATAGGACTGCACTTGTGCACGCCAGGCGACATCTGCGGTTCGGCATAACGTTGTCCCAGGAAATAAAGCGTGTGCCGTTACTTCCAAACGTTGTTCACCATAGAGGCCAATGACGGAGTTAATGGCCACTGTCACTAAATAACCTAATACTAAGGCACTGATACTTAACCAAATTTTTGCCTGAATATTCATGGATTAGGTGACGGTGTTATTCTTGATGACGTGTCTGTGTTCCCATTCTTATTCAATACATGATTGGTAATTGCCCGCTCAATTTCTTCAAGTCGAATTGGCTTAGTTACTAATCCATCCATGCCTGCCTCATGGAATAAAGCACGGTCTTCATCTAATACGCTCGCGCTCATTGCGATAATTGGCACATGACGGTCTTTCATACGGTTGCGAATAATTTTTGTGGCCTGCACTCCATCCATTTCAGGCAAGTGATAATCCATGAAGATTAAATCAAAATATTTAGTAAGACAGTTTGCCACGGCCTCTGCCCCA
>CANETI010000111.1 GCA_947440715.1 Planctomycetota bacterium
ACTTGTTGCTTGCCCGCATCAAGCGCACTGGCTTGTAACGATTTTAATCCGTAATCGGTGAATACCGGGGCATATAAGGTGCCGCCAACTTTTGGTTGCCACGTGACGGGTTTTCCGCCAAAGGCGTTAATCGCAGAAGCTAATTGCCGCGCGCTATCAGCTGCATCCTTGTTGGGCTGCATGGTGACGTCGCGTAATAAACAGGTCACCGCGCTGATTTGTTCCCAACCAGTCCAACTGCTGTCGATCAGCAGATCAGTCGTCCCCGTGGTGCCATACGCGGTCATGGCATCACCTGAAATGGCGGGATCTGATAACGCTTTGATACTGACTTCTTTGGCATTGAGCTGCATGGTGCCAGTTTTACCACCGACGCGATTTACTTTTAATTCCATTGGACCGCTACCTTTGGTAATGATGTCACCATTTAAAACCATGATTTCGTTTGGTAATAATCGCAGCGCAACATCAGTGCCGATTAAACGAAAGCTGGTAATATCAAATGGCGTGTCGTCTGGCAGGCCAAAAGTCGTGCCAGTGATCGACAAGTCGCGGATAATTATGCGTGGCCAAGCGGTGCCCGGCTGAGGTTGTGGAATATAACGCACGGCTTTTGGCCAATCGGTTGCCGGTTCAGCCTGTGGCGGGACGGGTTCACCTGGGGGAGTCTTCGGATCGGTCGGATCGGTTGGATCGCTCGATTCAGGCGCATATTTTTTATACCAGTCGATTAATTGTTTCCCGAGTCCTAACCAATCAATTGGCTTACCTGGTGGATCGTCTGGTGACTGTAAAAATGGAATGCGACCACTCGTCGTGCGGCGGAAAGAACCCGTAAGCCCATCCAGCGTCATTTTGCTGATAACGACATCGCCACTGCTCATGCTTTCAAGCAGAGCGACGTCAGCGTGCAGGGTATCGGCGACAAAAATACGTTCGGCACCATCAATTTCATTCAGTACTAATTTCGCGCCATTAACCGAGCCACCGAAAAAACTGACTGATAATTGGCTGTCCGGTGCGAGTGATAGTCCTTGGTTAGCTAACGACTGCCGTACTTGACCGATGATCCATGGTTCGACGACAAACGGAAACAAGCACACGCCAATGATGCTCGTCAGCAGTAAAAAATAGACGGCCGTACGGCGGATGATTCCGGTCGGTTTTGCGCTGGCCGTTTCGACTGGCGCAGCCGCTGATAACTCAGCGTTGCCTGGAATTTGAGGGGGAGCTGCCGGCACATCGGTCATAAAGGTCTCAATACTGCTGATGTGTTAAGAGTGTGGTAGTAAAATGATATAAAAAGAGCTATGTAAAGAGCGATGAAAAGAGTTATGGGACAGGTAAATAAGCATCGAAAGCGATTCGATAGTCTTTATTACGCGACCGCATTGCTGTGGCCGCAACGAGGACAGGCCATCTTGTCACCACGTGAGCGATGGGTGGTGCTCATCCAAGCTTCACAGTCCTTGCAGCGCATTGCTTCGGGTACATCGCTGGTTGCCGTTGTGGTGGGACCGCTGTCTCCGTCGCCGTCTCCGTCGCCGCCCAAATCTAATTCGTCATCACTAGAGAGGTCGACTGCCGCTTCGGCGTCTTTCATATCGCCATTGTGGAAGGTCATGCGCGCTCGACCGGTCTTCACGACGGCGCGTTCTTCAAGTTTTAACCGGTCGGTTAATTTGCTGTCGCCGACCCAGGTTCCGTTCGAACTCCGTAAATCTTCGACAAACCATTCACCGCCTTCATGAATGAAGGCGCAATGTTCGCGCGAGATAGAGGTGTGTTTGATCGGGAGATCGCAGTCGGAGGAGCGCCCTAGGACCATGCGATCCTTGCTCAGCGCGCTACGCGTATAGCCTTCGGCGCCCTTGATGCGGATAGTAACAAAGGCCATGGAGTCCCCTTGGCTTTGAATTACCGAACTTACCGCAGTGTTCAAGCGTAGGTGATGCGCTTTTCCCGACGCGTCGTCACTATCAACCACCCACCGGGCAAGATCCTACCTGTGCAACAACTTCTGACGATTGATGACCAACGTGCTTTTTCCAAGGCGGCGACGCTCCAAGGTAAGCGTATTGGCTTTGTCCCCACCATGGGCGCCCTACATGCTGGCCACATCAGCCTGATTGCCCGCGCCCGCGCCGTCTGTGACGTGGTCGTCGTGTCGATTTTCGTTAATCCGACGCAATTCGACAATCCGGAAGACTTCAACGCCTACCCCATCACCTTAGAAGATGACTTAGAGCAATTGCGTGAGGCCGGAGTCGACGCGGTGTTCACGCCAACCAAAGAAGAGTTGTACCCAAATGGTTATTGCACCTTCGTCGAAATGGTGGGACCACTCACGGATAAATTATGTGGCGTAGCGCGTCCTGGGCATTTTCGCGGCGTGACCACCATTGTTAGTAAATTATTTCATATCGTGCAGCCAAATGTTGCGGTGTTCGGTGAAAAAGATTTACAACAAGTGCTCATCATTAGCCGCATGGTCAAAGATTTGGATATGCCTATTGAAATCATTATTGGTAAAACAATGCGCGAAGATGATGGCTTAGTGATGTCGAGTCGTAATCGTCGTTTAGATGAAGTCGGACGCGCGAAGGCATTAGCCTTACCAAGAAGCTTGGAAATGGCGCGGATGTCGTATCAAGGCGGTGAAACCAATGCGATCAAGCTTTGTGAAGAAGTGTATGGCGAATTATTATTACAAGACGGTGTCGCCGTGGATTATTGTGATGTTATTAGCCTGAAAGGCTTCACGGAAAAAGAAGTCGCTGACGATAGCTGTTTTATTGCCGCCGCTGCATTTGTGGATGGCGTACGGTTAATTGATCACGTTCATTTAGCGGGTCCGGAAATTGTGGAATCGTTGGATGATTAATTTGGGGAAGTCCGGAAGTCCGGAAGTCCGGAAGTCCGGAAGTCTGGGATGCAGGGATCTTTGTGATTGTCTAACGTCGACGTTAGACGTCGGTCGCACATTAATTATTAGCCAACGAGACTTCCGGACTTCCGGACTTCCGGACTTCCGGACTTCCGGACGCTGCAATCATGACCGTTGACGTTTACGCAGATATGAACGAGCACCAACGCCAAGCGATTTCCACGATCGATGGTCCGTTGTTGGTTATTGCCGGTGCAGGATCAGGTAAAACGCGGGTTATCACCCATCGTATCGCCAATATTATTCAACACGGCGTGCGCGCAGACCGCATTTTGGCGATTACGTTCACCAATAAAGCAGCCGGTGAAATGAAAGAGCGGGTCGAGCGTTTAATTCACGTGAAAACACCGTGGATTACCACCTTTCATAGTGCCGGACTGCGCTTGTTGAAATTGGAAATGGCGCACACGGGTTTTCAACATCCCTTCACGGTTATGGATGAAGACGACAAAAAGCGTTTATCGAAACGGATTTGCAAAGAGCTAAAAATTGATCCCAAAATGATTGATCCGAAGAAGCTGACGTGGCGCATTAGTCAGTGGAAAAATCAACTCATCGATATTCCAAAGTTTCAGCCCAATGATGATCTCGACGCCTGGGCGATCAAATACAACGATATGTATGCCGCGATTTGTTTAGAGGAATGCTTAGTCGATTTCGATGACTTATTGGTGATGCCTGTACGTCTATTTGAAAAGCATGAAGACATTCGCCGCAAATACGTCGAACGCTTTCCCTATATTTTGATCGACGAATTCCAAGATACCAATCAGGTGCAGTATCGGTTCATCCGTTTGTTATCTGATCACGGCAATATCTGTGCGACCGGTGATCCCGACCAAGCCATTTACGGTTGGCGTGGTGCGGATATCGAAAATATTTTAAATTTCGAACGTGATTTCGCCAACTGTAAAACGGTGCTATTGGAAGAAAACTATCGCTCAACGCAGATTATTTTGCGCGCCGCCCAGGGGGTCGTCTCCAATAATACCAAGCGTAAAGACAAAACGATTCGTACGGCAAATCCAGAAGGCAAAGCCTTACAATTATTGGCGGTCGATGATGAAATGGATGAGAGCTTAGCGGTCGCCGCCGCAATTTACCGAATGAATCAACAGGGCCGCAGGCTGGCAGATATGGCGGTATTTTATCGTACCAACGCCCAGTCGCGAGTATTGGAAGACGGCCTGCGTCGACGCGGCATTACCTATCGCATCGTTGGCGGTACCCGGTTTTATGATCGCCGTGAAGTCAAAGATGTTTTGGCGTATTTAAAGCTTTTAGTTAATCCACGTGATCGGTTAAGTTTAGAACGCATTTCTAATATTCCGAAACGTGGTTTAGGCGAGGCAACCCTCGAATTATTTTTTCAATTGTCAGAAGATATGGCGAAGCCGTTCAGTGAAATCTTAGAACAAGACGATTTACTTGATCGCGTAGCGGTTGGACGCTCGGCCAAAGCCATGAAAGATCTCTCGCGCACTTGGCGAATGATTCGTAAATTACCATTGGGAAGTCCCGAAGCATGCGTCACCGGGGTTATTGAATTAACCAATATTGAAACGCATTACCGCGCCACCGAAGAACCCGGCGAAGCGCAAGAACGCGTCGCCAACGTACGTGAAATGATTACGGCAGCGCAGCAATATCATGAATCACATCCAGAAGGCGGCTTACCTGGGTTTTTAGAGTTAGTCGCATTGGTTACCGATGCCGACATGGCGGACAAAAATGAGCATGGTGTTGATCAGGTCACGCTGATGACGCTCCATGCGGCAAAGGGTTTAGAATTTCCCTACGTCTTTATCACCGGCTGCGAACAAGGTGTATTTCCACTTGAGCGCCAAGGACAGATTTCCGATTTAGAAGAAGAACGTCGATTAATGTATGTCGGAATTACCCGAGCGAAGGAAGAATTATACCTCTCACGCGCACGTTGTCGCATGCAGTATGGACAAACCTTTAGAAATGAACCAAGTCAGTTCCTTGGCGAAATACCAACCGATTGTTTTGAATCCCGCGACGCCACCGGACGCCGCGCTCTACCAGAAGGTGAGAACATACGCGGAACCGCGATTGAAAATCGCGAACGTGAAGCTGGTGCCACCACGGCAAAATTAGTCGGCAAAGCCGCGCTCGACGCAGCAATCGCCATGGGCATCACCACCGGATTAGACGTCAAGGGTGCCAATCGCCGCGAGAAAAAGGCCTATTACGACGCCCCCGAAGTAAAAAGCGACGATCCCTACATCCCAGGTGACCGCATTATCCACAGCATCTTTGGTCACGGCACCGTCGCCGCGATGAAGGGCTCCAGCGAGAAACGTAGTATTCTGATTGAATTTGATGCGCATGGGCCAAAAGAATTACAGATGTCATTCGCCGCGTCGAAATTATCAATTGAATAGTAGCGAGCCGTTTTACAAAAGCGATTTTCACAAAACGGACGAATCAATCACATAAATAAAACGCCAAGCTCCGTTAAATTGTATCAACGTTAATCGCTGAGCAGAAAAATCGTCGCCGTGCGATTCTTTGTTCAGGGACTCGGCTTGTTCTTTATTTTTTAATTCATTTTTTAGATCTTTAACTTGATCGCGTAATTCATCGAGCGCCTGCTGTTGTTCTTGCAGACGTTGTTCTTGCTCGGCGCGATAGCGCGCGTCTTCTACTAATTTAAGATCCTGGCGAGTTTTCCCTGGCCCCATGCCGCCAAAATTACCATTAAGTTCTAAATCTTCGCCATTTCGCCGGATGACGGCGGATACCGGATCACCTTCGAGATTGCGGGTAATTTCTTTTCTCAAATCTAAACCGTTGGTAATCGGCGCACCATTTATCGCCAGAATCACGTCTCCCTCTTGGAGGCCCATCGATGCGGCTGCACTATCAGCAAATACATTAGTAACTTCGACCCCTTGGTGAGCATCAAGACGATTATCATCAATCGTATTGGGACGCGGTGGAATGTGATGAACGCCTAAATAGGCGACGTCCGAATTCGGTGCGGTGCTGGGATCGCTTGATGAGATAGGGAGGACAAGGGCCAAAAGCGCGAGGACGTAGTAAGTTTTTCGCATGCTTATTACTAGCCGTATTTGCTGCTGCGGCCAGTGTTAGATGGAAGGCATTCAGAGGGGGCGGAGTAGGCAGAAAAAAACGCGAATTATATGGCAATTACATCATTTTAATGGTCGTGCGAACGCCAACGTGCCAAGATAACAGAGGTCATTGCTAATGGGTTAGCTAATGGAATAGCGAGGCTAAATGGCCTATCGTCACATCGAATTGGATTTCCATCCGCCAAATGCTTGCCTTGCGAACGAAGATAAAAGTCGCGCTTGCGCATTTTATGAATTTAGTGGTAAGATGGCAGACCGATCATGAGTAATGCCCTACAACTCGCATTTGTAAGCCAAGCCGAGAGTAATCTTGCGCAGGCCGACGCGCTTTTGTGCGAGATGGGTGGCAGTCGTGGTCAAGCGCAGCACAGCGCTATTGATAATTGTTATCGTGTATTGCATACGATTTCGGGTTTGGCCAATTACTTAGAGTTGAGCCTTATTTCGACATTGACCCTGCGCGCAGAACAGCTGTTGGAAGAGATGCGGCTGAATCCTTTGCATCACCATGGTGCAAAAATTGAAACCTTAAAGCGTGCGGTAAAGCGTTTGTCGAGTTTGGTGTTGTCGCTCAAGCAGGGGGACAAGCCTCACGCATCAACGGCTGAGTCCGCAACTGACTCAGCGAGAATACCGAACGCAGAAAAAGCCCAACGATTTGACGACACGCAAGAGAAACCGCAGGACGAGCAACTTATTAAAGAGTTACTTGCTTGGAGCTCCATTTCTCATCGGTCAGCAGTAAAACGAATAAAACGGCCAATTAATCAGCCCGCCCCAGCATTTTATCGGCAATGTAATCAATCCACCACCGGGCCGCCGTTGGGCGGAAAAATGATTAGGATAGGTATATTATGACCGATGAAATGATGTCGGAATTTATTGCCGAGGCGACCGACCACCTCACCCGAGCCGAAGAAATCCTCCTGACCTTTAGTCGTCAGCCGGAACAAAATGATGCGGAAGCCATAAATGCCTGCTTTCGCTCAATTCATACCATCAAAGGTTGTTCAGGTTTTCTCGATCTTCCGCGCACCCAACATTTATCGCATGCGGCAGAACAAATTCTTGATGCGTTGCGTACGAATGCCCTCAAAGGTTCGGCGGCAGTTTTTGACGCGCTATTATTTTCAGTTACTCGTCTTCAGGGTCACGTTGAAATACTGAATGGACAATCACCATCGATTCCAGCAGAGGATGATGATTGTCTACAACAATTAGAAGCGCTACGCCAAAAACCGGAAGAAAAAGGCGGAAAACTACAGGTTAGCGCTAATTCCCCTAATGCAGGTCCATTGGCGGCAATTAGCACTGCGATCGCGGGAATTATTGTTTGCGGTCCTGATGAGGCGAGCGGAATTGTAAAAATCATTGAAGATCTTTCTCGGTGCATGTTAAGCGGGCCGTGGAGTTCAGATGCTCGCCCCGTGATGACGCGAATTCGTCAATTATTGGACGGGCTTTCAGGCGATGGCGCTCAGGAAGTCTTTCAAAATATCGTTAAACAACTTGGTCAATTAGAAACACTGCAGCAAAATCCGTCTTCGGTAAGTGAGTTGACGAGTAGCGAAAACACCGTGGCAGGTGATGTGCTCACACCGATGCAGTCAGATCAGTCCAGCGATGCCTTGGGTGAATTTATTTCCGAAGCGAACGAATTACTCAATCAGGCAGAAGCCACCGTGGTTGGGAAAAGTGCTTTCAACTCGGAAGAAGTAAACACAGTTTTTCGCGCTTTTCAT
>CANETI010000112.1 GCA_947440715.1 Planctomycetota bacterium
ACCATAATCGGTAATTGATTATGTGCTTTGCACTAAACTGGACGGATTAGTTCGTCATTGGTTGGGTTTGTTTCACGGATTGGCAACCAATAGTAGCGCAATTCAACACGATGTTGGAGGATGGCGCTACCGTGACGAGGGGCTAGCCTGAGCATGACTTTAGGAGTCCGCGGTTATGACCAGTGCTCATTTCGATGTCATCGTTATTGGTAGCGGTCCAGGCGGAGAAGGTGCCGCAATGCAGGCGGCAAAGAACGGTAAAAAAACGGCTTTAGTTGAAGCTTACCGCGAAGTTGGTGGTGGTTGCACGCATTGGGGAACGATTCCAAGTAAAGCATTACGACATTCGGTTCAGCGTTTATTAGAGCTAAAAAATAATCCGTTATTGCAACATGTAGCTGACCAAGTGGAAATAACTTTTCCGCAACTGTTACGTAACGCCGAAAGCGTCATCCGTAAACAAGTCTCAATGCGCAGTACTTTTTATGATCGAAATCAAGTTCGTATTATTAACGGACATGCGCAATTTACGGATGCGAATACGATTTCGGTGCATGATAGCCTCGGCACGACTCAATCCTTTACGGCTGATCACTTTGTTATCGCCACTGGTTCTCGCCCTCATCGCCCATCGACGATTGATTTTAATCACCCGCGTATTTTTGATAGCGATACGATCCTCACTATGGGAGTTATGCCGCAGTCGATTACCATTTATGGTGCTGGGGTCATTGGTTGCGAATACGCTTCAATTTTTCGCAGTCTCGGGTTGAAAGTAAACTTAGTTCATGGTCGTGATAAATTACTCTCTTTTCTTGACGACGAGATAATTGATGCGCTCAGTTATCATTTGCGCGAGCAAGGCGTTTTATTACGTCATAACGAAACGTTTGATCGCGTTGAAGGTGAAAAGGATGCGGTGATTCTCCATCTGCAATCGGGTAAACGGATTAAAACTGACGTCTTGCTGTGGGCGAATGGACGCATGGGAAATGCGCAAGGTATCGGCTTAGAAACCATTAATATTACGCCTAATGATCGTGGGCATATTCCAGTTAATGAACACTTTCAGACCACGGTTCCAACGATTTATGCCGTTGGGGATGTGACCGGACCACCAAGTCTTGCTAGTGCTGCTTATGACCAGGGCCGCTATGCCGCGACCCATTTACTTTTCGGAAAATGTGACGCTGCTTTGGCGCGCGATATTCCAACGGGTATTTATACCTCCCCAGAAATTAGCTCGTTAGGGCGCACCGAGCGCGATTTGACCGCAGCAAAAATACCTTATGAAGTTGGTCATTCGATGTTTCGAAGTTTAGCGCGCGCCCAATTGAGCGGGAATCCGACGGGTATGTTAAAGATATTATTTCATCGTGAGACCTTGGAGATTTTGGGCATTCATTGTTTTGGTGATCAAGCGAGTGAAATCATTCACATTGGTCAGGCGATAATGACCCAGCCAGGACCAGGCAACACCCTCAAGTATTTCATCAACACGACTTTTAATTATCCGACGATGGCCGAAGCGTATCGCGTAGCGGCACTTAATGGTATTAACCGCTTGTTTTAAGCGGCATTTCAGTGTTATATTCGTCGTTCTCAGGGGTAAGAGAAAAGACGTGCAAGTTAGCGGCCTCGTGATCGGATCATCATGCGCATGAGGCAAGTTTACTTAATACTATTGTTTGCTGCTGTGGTCACCTGCGTTGATCGAGCTATTGGCGCCGATCAGGCCGCTGCTGCCGCTCTTGCCGCTCTTGCTGAATCGGCTGAAACACCAAGCATCGGCGATGGCAGACGCGTCAATTTACGTGCACCGTTGACCACGGTGGTCCCATTAACGGGAACGGTGATGCCTGGTCCCAGCGTTTTACACGCGACTATCATAGCGCCTGACATGTTGCCCACCGATGTTGGTATTGGTGGCTTTGTTGCTGACCGTCATGGACGTTGGTTTCAGTGCATGAACCCCAGGCCATTAGTCCCTGGAGTAAACCGCATCGAATTCCGTATGGATGCGACCACCGCTTTGCGCGGTGAGCCACATTATGCCAAATGGAATTCTTCTGAAGCGAATCGCATTAGCCAAGCAGGTTTATTTTTTTGGTCGGCACAATCCAGTTCTGTGGAATTACAGATTCAAGATTTGCATCAAGAGGCCATTGTTGACGCCGTTACGGAATTAACGTCTCCGACATTGAGTGATGTGCATTATGCGCAGCAAGAAACCAGTGGCATCATTCAAATTACCACGGGCGCACGCTGGGACCTGTCGGTGATGCCAATCCCATTTCCGGTTAATCCATATAATCCGCAAGAATTTAAAATAGATGCCGTATTAACAAGTCCTGAGGGGAAAGAACTGCGTATTCCAGGATTTGCTGTGGAGCCAACGACCTTAATTGATCGAGGCGATGTGCAAATCGGACAGCCAAGTGGTCCCTGTCGCTTTGCTGTTCGTTGGCGTCCACAACACCCTGGGATGTGGACGGGTCGCATCGAAGCGACGTGGGGTGAGCAACCTCCGATCATAGTAAAAATGCCATCCATACAGGTCGCGGGTGAGCCATGGGATGATTATGTGCGCAATGATAAAAACGATGTTCGATTTTTTAGCATTGATGGTGCCTGGTATTGGCCGGTGGGGGTTAATTTACATTCGACCTTTGATCAACGAAGTTTAGAGCGTTTAGGAACCGTGCTGACTCCCGAACGCGGAACCGAAGCTTACGCGGCACGATTTCGACGCTTGGCCGCGGCAGGAGGAAACGCGACTGAAATATGGATGGCGAGTTGGAATTTAGCTTTGGAATGGAATGCCAGCTGGCCCGGTTATGCCGGAGTGGGGCGATATAATCAGTTTAATGCAGCGAAATTAGATCGCATTTTGGATGATGCTTACGTTAATGGGATTCGTATTAATTTGGTCATTAATAATCATGGCCAAGCATCACCGAATAATGATCGAGAATGGCCGACCAATCCTTGGAATAAAGTGAATGGCGGCCCATTTTTAGAACCATATCAGCTCTTTAGTGACGAACAGGCGTATATTGGCCAAGAAAACATGCGTCGTTATTTGGTTGCCCGCTATGCAGATCATCCGGCAATCTTGGGATGGAAACTGTATTCGGAAATTAATTTGACTGCCATGGGTGATCGTCAGCGAAGCGGATCAACAGCCGGTTTGCCGCCTCAAGCGACCTACGAAGAATTAGTCAATACTCGACGTCGCTGGCACGAACGTGCGGCAGAGCATTTACATAAAATCGATGTTTATGGGCATGGCGTCACTACGCACTGGTCCGGAGATTATCGCAAGCCCTATCCAGAAATATGCGCCCTGCCTGGCATCGATTATATTTGTATTGATGCCTACCATAGCGGCGGGCGATCCCCAGAGCGCAATAATACGTTGGCGGATCTTATTTATTATGGCATGCAAGAGCCGTCGCATGGCTTAGGTAAATATCAAAAGCCAGTGTGGGTCACTGAATTTGGTGGCACGTCGCAAGGCGGCTCGTCGCCGGAATTAATCGCGGAATTAGCATCAGCCGCATGGGCTGCGATGGCGAGTGGGAATGCTGGCATGCCAATGCTGTGGTGGTTTGAATGGATTGATCAAGGTGAGCGTTGGCAGCCTTTCGGAGCCATTCAACGCTTTATTGTTGGTGAAGATTTTCGCGGTAAAGATGCGCGTGGGGTTGTTTTAGCTGGCACTAGTAACCAAGGGCCAATTTGGACACGTGCTTGGGTGCGTCCTGGTCGCATGTTGGGATATATTGCCGATCACGCCTGGGCTGCGGATGGCACGACGCAGCCGCAGCACGCACAGGCAACGGTTCGAATCGGCACGCAAGTTTCTGCGGGTCCCTGTCGAATTGAATGGTGGAATGCGGATGATGGTACGCAGCTCTCTGTGCAGTTTCTTGAACATGCTGGTGGCGCCTTAGATTTAATGATTCCGCCATTTTTCAGGCACTGCGCTTTCAAATTAACGCGTACGGCCCCGCCTGTCGCTCAATAAGACAAAGCGCTTATCGCTGATGAAACTAGAAATGGGTTTAGGTCAATTGCCGTTTGCATAATTGCACGCAAGCGCATCAGTCGAACCGGCGAGGGTCGACCACTGAATCTTGTGTGATGGTGTGATGCGCAATCAGGCATTACCTAGAACCTAGGACTCGCAAAGCCGAAATAATTTACCACGCTGCGACCCGGTGCAGAAGACCTTACCCGTAACGACCGATATCATTTCAGCATCATCGTCGCGTCCGATGGTGATGGGTATACTGGCCATGTTTATGGTCTTCGCCACCGCTGTCATTAGCGGCGGAGCCCTTTATTTACGGGCAGTGCATTCACTAGAAGAAGAGGTGAGCGCAGATTTACGCCGTACTGCCGTCGTGGCAGCAGCAGCCATCAATGGTGAGCAGCATAAGAAATTAATTGATCCAGCACAGGAAGATAGCGATGGATATAATAACGCTATTGCGCCTCTGCGTAATATGTTGCGTTCCTCAACCAGTATCCGTTTTATTTGTACCTATATTTATAAAGACGATGCCGTGTATTTCGTGCTCGATCCCACGCCCAAGGGGGATAGTGATGGTGATGGAATCGAAGATCATTCAGGGCTTATGGAACCTTATCCTGAAGCAAATCCGGAATTGATTTCTGTATTGAAGGGCGGTCCTGCGATAACGGATAACGAACCGGTGGTTGATCGGTGGGGTACAACCTTTAGCGGTTATGCACCATTTCATGATGAATTAGGTCAGGTAATTGGTGCAGTGAGCATCGACCTGGATTTAATAACATATCAAGAACGACTGAGTGGTGTGCGTAATGCCTTGTGGTTGGGTGTGACGTTGGCACTCACCTGTTCGATGTTGGTTGGATGGTTAGTTTTGCGTTTTGCTGGATCATTAAATCGTGCACGGCATGCCGCTCATCATCATGCTGAAAATCTGCAAAAGGCTCATGCACAAGCGGAAAAAGCAAATCGAGCTAAGGATGAATTTATGGCGGTGATGAGTCATGAGATACGGACGCCACTTAATGCGGTTATTGGATTAGCTGATTTATTATTGGCGAGTGAACAAAGTGCAGAAACTCATCACCATGTACGCACCATTCGTGGCAGCGGTGAACATTTATTGGCCATGATCAACGACATTCTTGATCATTCGAAAATCGAAGCTGGCGGCATGGTTTTAGAGGCGATTTCATTTTCCCCTCGTGAAGTGGTGGAGGGGGTCCACGCCCTCATGCGCGGAAATGCCGAAGCGAAAGGATTGCGTTTTGAAGTTAAAATTGAAGGTCCAGTCAGTGCACGCGCGTTAGGTGATCCGGTTCGTTTGCGTCAAATATTGATGAATCTTACAGCGAACGCGATCAAATTTACTGAGGTGGGTGAGGTAACATTGGTTTTGTCGGTGTCGGTGCCAGGTGGCCCACATACATTTAGTGTGCGCGATACGGGCATTGGAATGAGCGAGGGCGTTCGTCGTCGCTTATTTAAACCGTTTGAACAGGGTGATAGTTCTATCTCGCGTCAATATGGCGGGACTGGTTTGGGTTTGTCGATTAGCCAACGATTAGTGACACTCATGGGCGGTAAAATAACAGCTGAGAGCCTGCCTAATAATGGCAGTGTATTTTCATTTACCTTGTCGTTGATGCCGACAAATCGTCCGACGACTCGTTTACAAAAACCAGTGGCTTATGATTACTTACCAACTTTTTCCGGTACGGTTTTGGTGGTTGATGATCGCCAAGTGAATCGTTTGGTGGCGATGGCGATGCTGCGCCGAGTTGGGTTTCAAGTAGAAGAAGCGCATGATGGACATGAAGCACTCAAACGCTTGGAAAAGCCAGGTATTGATGTGGTATTAATGGATTGCCAGATGCCGGGGCTTGATGGCATGGCGGCAACGGCGGATTTGCGCATCAAAGAAGGTCCCACGAAACACACGCCGGTTATTGCTTTATCCGCGGCGATATCACCCGCAGATCGTGAACGTTGTCGCCTTTCTGGAATGGATGGATTTTTACCTAAGCCAATTCGCCTGGATGATTTGATTGCGGAACTGACGCAATATTTGCCATTAGATGAATCGAAGGCGATTGAACGTGTAGAGCGAAAATCAAATGATCATGACACCTTGCCAATATTTGATGCTCAAGTGCGTGAAATTCTTTTTGATCTTGATGATAAACCCGAAGCTTTAGCCGACATGATTCGTGTGTTTTTACGTGATGCCGAGCGTGATATTGCAACCATTGTTACGGATGCTGTTGCCGGTCGACGTTCAGGTATTGCCACTTGTGCGCACGGGGTGAAGGGTTCGTCACTAACGATGGGGCTATCGCGCGTCGCACGCTGTTTAGAACAGATTATTCAAATAGTAGATAATGCAGACACGCAGGCTTTAGTGACAGCAGCGACAGAATTGGAGCATTCATTTAGCGAAGCGAAGGCAGTGTTGCAGCAAGAATTATCAAGGCTGGAAGTTGGCAAAACAAATTAATAGGGTTCAGAATCGCTAATTGCCGCGATTTTCATGCTTGGCGAACCAAGCTGCCTGGCCATCATGGCCGTGTCTGCCATGACTATGCGACCTATTGATCGTTCAAATCCGTTGCCGCTCAACCTGCAATTACGTGCGTTGTTGGAAGATGGTATTCGTTTTGGTAAATGGCCGGTGGGCAGTATGTTGCCCTCGATTCGCGACTTGATTGAAGAACATCAGGTGAGTTTGCCAGTGGTTCGTATGGCGTTGGATAGTCTAAGTGAAGCGGGAATAATTCGCACGGAACATGGGCGTGGCTCTACGGTATTGTTAATGCCAACCAATAACCAAGCGATGCGAAAAATATTATTTCTCCTGTGTAATCGGGCACGACTTGATCCGTTTTTCTCGCGGATTTTATCGGGTGCAGAACGCGCAGCTACGGCGGCGGGTTGCATGTTGGTTTTTCGCCAAGTTGAGCCAGATCATACCGGCGGCGCGGCGCATCATTTACGCGAAATGTCGGTTGATGGTGTTGTTTGCAGCGGTGACGTTGATGACGCCTCGTATCATGCTTTAGTTGATTGCCGTTTGCCATTTGCCATAGCAGGTGGACTTTATCGTCAGCAGCCACCGAATGCGGAGGTGCGCATTATTGGCAACGATAATTATCAAGGTGGGCGCATGGCGACGGCCCATTTAATTCAAGCGGGACATCGCGCGATAGCATTAGTGACAGGACCATTAGAAGGCAGACATTGGCGCCAACGTCAGTTGGGATATGAAGCGGCCATGCGTGACGCGAATATTAATATCGATTCATCGTTGCAGGCAATCGTTGCCGTGGATGACAGTGACATAGCGGAACCAATCGTTTCGGCATTATTGGTGTCGAATCCCCATTGTACGGCATTGTTTGCGGGAAACGACCGTTATGCGTTAGCTGCCTATCGCGCGTTACGAAAATTAGGTCGTCAACCAGGGCGAGATGTTAGCATCGTTGGGTATGATGATTTAGATTTTGCCGAATTATTAGAACCGCCTTTGACCACCATTCAGCCGAATATCGAAGGTATCGGTGAAGGTGCGGTCGGTTTATTGTTGGAAGCATTTGAGGGGAAACCACCGAGACAGTTGCTTCGGCGCGTACATCTTATTGAACGCGGTTCGGTGTTTACGCGCGGCAACTGACACCAGGGTTTTGAAGTCTATTTTTCGTCTATCTTTTCTCCCCTTTTTACACTGATCATTTCATTAAATAAAGGAGCCATGACTTTTGCCCATAC
>CANETI010000113.1 GCA_947440715.1 Planctomycetota bacterium
AGAGGGCACTGCCCTGCGAGCGCTGTTTAGAGCATTTGCCACCGGATGGTTTCCATTCATCCCATAGAAAGGGCTAATTTTAAGGAATGGATTAAACCAAGCACCACTCCAACATGATGCCGAAAATATACATTCAGGAAAACCGCTTCTCCAAAGAACTTCATTTGGACTCAGCACAAAATCTACGCAGTCAAATTTTCATTTTGAAAAATAATCATATAATGCGGTAAAATCAGGTGGTTTATGAATTCGCTTTAACCCTTGCGTTAATCCCCCCCTCTCCGCCATTTCATCCAGGGCCCTTGGCCAATGGTCTTCGCTTAAAATTTATCCGTGAAAAACAATTTGATACGGACTAAGCATTTGGTGATTAAGGCCTATTCGATAACTCACTAGGGGTGACTTTCACAAAGCGTTATACTTAAAATTCAATGAATCGAAATCACTTTGGTCCGCAGTTGGACAAATTGAGCTCATCAATCTGGTGTTGAGACTCTTGAGCATCATGCCGTGTCATGACGTTCAAATGTTGTCGGCAATAATAATAACTCAGGAATTTCGGCTTTCCCTTCGATTGCCTGAATCAATGCTTCGCTGGCGCGACGGCCAAGGGCTTCAAGGGGTAAATCAATGGTGCTCAATCGCGGGGTAACTTGGTGAAATAAAATATTATTATCAAATCCAACGACTGCGACATCGGTTGGTACGCGGATTCCTAGATGGGCCAATTCCTTCACTAGACGGTGTGCGGTAATATCATTTGCACAATACACTGCGGTGAAGGGTAATTTACTGGCATAATTCGCTAATAAAGTGCGTAATCCTTGTTCCGTGGGACACTGAATCAATAGCGATGGATCGTAGTAACCCGCGTTTTGCATATTCGTAAGCCATGTTTGGTAACGCAGCATCCACAATTCGCTGGTCGTAAAATCTTCTGCAAATGCCAGACACGCGACCCGTCGATGGCCCAAAGAAAATAAATGCTCTAGAGCTATTTTAATACCTGGCGCTTGATCAAAGGAGATTAATGGTCGCAATTCATCTTTGGGAAAAGTTGACGTAATAATATACGGCACGCCGCGGTGTTTAAGCGGGCTTAAATCACTGGGCACCGTCCTGTGACCGCAGAAAACCACGCCATCTGAATGAGGGAAGCCTACCTGGGCTAATAATGCTGCATCATCTGCTGGCGTTGTGCCGGCTTGTGGCACTAATTTAACATCATAGCCGGCTTGATTGGCAGCGTGCATAACGCCTTCAACTTGACGCCAAGGCAGCAGATGATTGCCAATTTCGAAATCAATATTGCGCGGCGCGCGAAAAACCGTGCTGGGAATAACCAACGTAATGGTTTCCGTCCGTTGATTACGTAGACGACGTGCTAAAATGTTTCCTTGGAATCCTGATTCCTCTGATAATTTTAATATTTTTTCGACCACTGCCGCACTAATCAAATGACGATGTGTCGGATCCAAGGCTCGCGATACGGTTGACTGCGATATGCCCAACTGTCGAGCGATATCTTTATGGGTAACGGGGCGCTTTGACGTCATGTTGGCAGGTTGTCGGTCAGTACTCAGCGGAGGCAACCGTCGTCTGCGGCGCTAAGCGTTTCCGGCAATAAATAGAACGACTTGCTATCCACCACCCAAGGCGCGTTTAAACACTCGTGTATGTGAACGAGTGGGCAAAGCCATGGTGATCGTGGTGCCACGACCAACTTCGCTACTGACGCTCACGTATCCTTCATGTTCACGAATGATGCGCTGGACCAGGCTAAGCCCTAATCCCGTTCCCTGTGCTTTCGTACTATAGAAGGGCGTAAAGATGCGCTCGCGTTGATCGGCGGGAATACCACAGCCATTATCCGTTATAAGAATTTCTACCCCAGGGCCGCCCAAAGCAGAGACCGCTGTTGCGGCTTGTACCGTGCATGAAATAATTGGCGCCGTGACCGTGCTAACTGCATCAATGGCGTTATTAATGATGTTAATGAGGACTTGTCGCAATTGTCCTTCGTCTGCCATTACCACTCCTAAATCCTCATGGATGACAAATGATAGGGACAACGCTTCTGGTAAATCACGCCGTTGTCGCATGAGCCGTTCGACATCATGAATAATGTGAGTTAGGTCAACATTAACTAACTCGGGAGTTCGCAAACGAGAGAGGGACAAAAAATCTTCTACAATACGCGCTAACCGATCGGCCTCTTCGACCATAATGCGCGCCAAACTCGCTGCATCGGGTTGATTGGCTTCCTTCGCCATATCCGCCAGTTCCTGGGCGCATCCACGTAAACTGGTGAGCGGATTTCGCACTTCATGGGCGATACCGGCTGCCATTTCACCTAAGGCGGATAAATGTTGTGAACGATGAGCACTATCTTCCAAGAGTCGTAAACGTGTTTCATCAGCTAAAATGAGCGTGCGTCCTAAGGGTTTGTCATTTCGGTCCAAAAGTTCGGTTACGCGCAATACTAATTGCTGACCGGTGGGTGTCTCAAATCGTTCGAGAGCCGGACAACGATCACCAATTAATAAGTTTAACACCGGTGACAATACCGGATTGGTTAAAAGCTGCTGCGCCAAGATACCATCAACCGAACCTGAGAGTTGTAATAGTCGCATGGCCTCGGCATTGGCATAGGCGACGGCCCCTTGACGATCAACGGCCAGTACCCCTTCTCCTAATCGATCAAGCACTTCTCCAGTAAAAATACGTTGTTCACGAATTCGTCGCGCCAGTAATTGTCCCAATAAATCAACCAAAAACAAAGCGCCCACCTGCGTCGCTAAAACACCCAAGATGCGCTCGATACTAATCATATGCACATTCGTCGTCAAAAACTCTTGCGAAAATGGTGCTTGCCCAGCGAGGTATAAACTAGCAACCACCGCTAAGACTAAACTGGCTAATGCCGGAAGCACAAATGGCACCACGCCAGGCAAAACCAACGTACCAACTAATACTACCGAAAATAATAACACCACACCGGGTGACGACACCCCACCGCTATAAAATAATAATAGACCAATCCACACCACATCAAAAACTAAGTGCAAGGCCAACTGCCAACGCCAACGCGCAAGCCACATGGTCGAAAATAACCCCACCGCCACGATGGTCGTCACAATGAGTAATGCTTTGAGTGACGATGCCGCAGGTTCTATTAATTCGGGCTTGCGACCTTGGGTCACTATCATCAACACGGCGAATCCAATACTGATCAGTAAGAGCCGAACCAGACTGACCTGACGGGCTTGCGTACGCACATTTTGACTACGCGTGACAGACTTCGAATTTGTTGATAAGTTTCCGGATTTGATGGTCATAGGAATAGGGAAGGGGTATTTAATAATGTATTAATGATGCGAAAGAATGGATAAAATCCTGACGAACGTCAAAGAAAACAAGCGCCCCAGGCAATGATTGCCTGGGGCGTGCCATTTTATAACTCGGCCCGTAAACCACGTCGACCACCAAGTGCCCACGTGGTACCATCGAACCTCATTTGCCGCGCACAGCGCTCTGCAATTGCAAAATGGGATAGAAGATAGCCAAAACAATGATGCCCACCACTGCACCCATGACCATCAACATAATTGGTTCAATTAAGCTGGTGAGTCCTTTGACCATGGCATGTACTTGTTCATCGTAGAAGTCAGATATTTTGGCCAACAATGTTTCCAAAGCACCGGATTTTTCACCAATACCAATCATTTTTGTCACCATTGGCGGAAACACCCAAGACGTTGTTAAGTGAGTGGTAATGCTTTCACCGCGACGCACAGTCTCGCGCGTTTCCAATAAAGTCTCTTCGATCACTCTATTACCTGAAGTTGAAGCAACGATTTCTAATGCCTGAAGCAGCGGAACGCCTGATGACAGAAGTGTACCAAAAGTTCGAGCAAATCGGCTGAGTGCAACCTTTTGGAATAACGGACCAAACACTGGCATTTTGAGCCAAATGGTATCGCGAATTTTCTGCCCCTGGTAGGTACGCATAGCTAATTTGTAACCAATCACTAAAGCAATGATGATCCCGAAAACCGTCAAAATATTTGCCGTCAGCCAATTCGAGACACCTAATACCAAAAGCGTCACCGCTGGTAATTCAGCACCTAGCGAATCAAACATCGTTTTGAATTTTGGCACTACGCCAACCAACAAATAGCCAGTAATACCAAAAATGAGTATTAATGAAATGATCGGATAGGTCATAGCCGATTTAATTTCACGCTTTAATGATTCCGTTGCCTCTAAAAAATCCGCCAAGCGATTCAGAATAATATCAAGTTGACCTGATGCCTCACCAGCTTTTACCATGTTAATGTAAATTTCTGGGAATATTTTTGGAAACTTGGTCATTGCCTCACTGATTTCCGTACCGCCACGTACGAGGTCAGCGCATTCTTGTAACCCTAAGCCGAAACCTTTATTCTGATCCCCAGCTTGCTCAGCCAGAATTTCAAATGACTCCAGGAGGGGAATACCAGCTCCGATCATGGTCGCCAATTGGCGAGTAAACAAACACAGATCAGCGGTACTCGCCTTACGAGGGGCAGAATTCCCAAACAAATCACCACTGAGTTTAAAGCCGCCGCCGTCTTTCGTCAGTTTAACAATGGATAGCTGCTGTTGACGCAGGCGACCGGTGGCTTCTGCCTCCGAATCGGCTTCGATATTTCCTTTCAGTTCGCGCCCAGATGCATCACGGGCAATGTAAGAAAATTTGAGCTTAGTAGCCACGTTGCTTCCCCCTCGGCGGATCGTTAGTGAGAGTATGTCCCGCACGGAATTGACATGCAAGGCGGTACCCAGCGTTACGGCTTAGGTGGAATGGGTACTGTCGCCGCAATTTTCGTCTACTTTCTTGTCGTGAGTGCAAATTCATCTCAACGAAGACTCATTAGCGCTAAGTCATAGTGATAACGCACTTGCGTCGCAATCTTAACGACCTGGCCAGCCCACCCCAGGCGTAATCCGCTCTTGCTCAATCCACGTAGGCACATTCGTCTTAGCCCGCGGCAGATTCGACTTCTTTTCCATCGGCACCCAAGACGGCTTCACGAGACTTTGCGTCAACGATTGCCGTAATGCGAATGCCAAAATTTTCATCGACCACCACCACTTCACCTTTGGCTAATAATTTACCATTCACTAAAATATCCAATGGTTCGCCGGCGAGACGATCCAATTCTATAACTTTTCCCGGGGTAAGCTCCAAAATATCCTGAATGATCATATCCGTCCGTCCTAATTCGACGGATAACATGACCTGAATATCGCGCACCATTTCCAGATTTGGTTTGCCTACCACACCGCCACCAGACCCACTCAAGTCAGGGAAGGCTGCGGGTTTTACACCACCTTTTTCATCATGAGCGGCAGGTACCGCCGTTTGTGCTTTAGGATCGTCAACCATGATCTTTTCCTTGATAACATAGGTACAAATAGCAGTGCATTAGGTGCGTTTCTCGGAAGCATTGCCTTCACCCGGAATTACTTTTTCCACTAAAAAACCGGCCTTACGCCCAATCACTCCGGGACGACCTAGTAGGCGACCGCGGCCAGAGACACGTCCGGGTAAAAGCGCATCGTGACTTTGATCAAGCACTATGACATCACCAACCTTGAGACCAATAATATCACCAATTGATATTTTAGCGGTGCCTAACTCACAGGATACTTCCAGGGTCGTCTGCTGCACCACGCGATTTAAGTGACGGCGTTGTCCTGGGCTTTGCGTTCGTTTCATTGCGGCAAAACGGAATTGATTACCTAACTTTGTAATAATGTTTTCAAGGCTAATAAAAGGAAGACAGAAACAGAGTTCACCGGGCTCTAATTCGCCCGGGGCAATAATACTAAAGGTTGCCACCAAGACCATTTCTGAACTAGGAATCACTTGGACAAATTGCGGATCCATTTCTCGCGATTCTACCACCGGATCAAAATTAAATAATTCACGCCAACCCAGTGCCACCTGATCTAAAAATCGTTTGACGACATTGTCTAATAAACTTTGTTCTATGGTGGTCAAAGAGCGTATTTTATCCAACGGCTTGCCAGGTCCCCCCAACATGCGATCGATAAGGCTAAACGCGAGTTTCATGTCCATTGTCGCGACGCCTTTTTCCTGAATCGGCGTCATGGAAAGCACATTAATCATCGTCGGATTCGGCAAGGAATTACGAAACACCTCAAAAGTCAGTTCACCAAGCGATAAAATATTTACTTCCAAATTCAATCGCAAATAAGTGGACAACGCCATAGTGATATTTTGCGCAATTGATTCATGCATGCGTTGTAATGCACGCAATTGCTCGCCCGATAATTTATTAGGGCGCACAAAATCATATTCGACAACGCGTTTTTCACGACGACGCTTTCCTGCCCCCACGTCTTCTACCGTGGAAAGCAAGGCATCTAATTCTTCGGCTGAAAGGATTTCTTCGCCCATGACCGCCTCTTATTGTACCAATAGGTTGGTAAGTACAACTCGATGCACAAATTCATGATCCTCTTTAAATGCAGGAAAAAGCTCATGCATCGTTTTCTCGATCCGGTCCTTAAACCCTTTCTTAAGTTGCAGCGAAATATTGGGACCCGTTAATTCGTCGATATCATAACTGCGGAGATGCTCTTCCAGTGCCATTTGGACAATGCGTTTAACATTACCACCGCCACCGCCGCCATGACCACCGGCGCCATCACTCAGGCCGACTTTGATGGCGTCTTCATGATTAAGCCAAAACGAACTACTGACTTTAATATAACGCCGTCCCGCTTGGTTACGAATATTCGCCATTAAATCTGGTATGTTAATTTCACTCAAGTGTTCAATGCCTGAGTGGGTGGCTTTATGTTCTTCTGCTCCATGGACTGCAGCGCCCTCAGTCTTGATGGTGGTAAAGAGGCTCGAAACATAGGTGCCCATACCGACACCTATTCCCACCAAAACGACCCCGGCAGCCACGGTGCCCATCATGCCGCCACCCTTTTTCGCGGTCCCTTTTGCGACGGCGGCGGCTGCTGCGGCATCTTTCGTTGGAATAGCTTGTTCATTCATGATGTGACTCCTTTCCTGGCACGTTCAATCGTGCCATCAACTTTACTTGCTGCCTATGATACCACACAAATTTGGTCGCTGCCGCCCTCGGCAAACCATGGCTCGACGGGTTTTCCCGCCGTTCGGTTATAAAATTACACGGCACGATGAATATCATTGAACACCACCTTGGGCGGTGGCTTGCCGACTTTCCATGAGTTTACGGATTTCGATCTCGCGCTTGCTGTCTTGTACACGCAGGGCCTCTAACAAATCAGCAACCTTTTTAGCGGGTGCCTTTTTGCCCATCTCAATCAGGAGATTCGCAATGTCTTCAAGCGATGATGCTTTTAAATAAGGCAACACCTGTTGTGCTGACATAAATGAATACAGGGTCGCCAGACGTTGTTGCTGATCGCCCGTGGTACCATTTAAATCAATACGCAACATTTCTTGATTGATGTCTACTGCCGCATTTGGGAAGTCTAAATCTTCTTGCGCTAAAACCATCATACGTGCGGCTTTCTTTCCTTCCATCAATGCCAAATAACGAGCAATTTCACGAGGCGGAAATCGTCGCAGACTCTGCCAGGCATTATCTTTCATTTGCTCAAATAATTTCGTTTGTTCTAGGTAACGCCCTTTTTCCACCTCCGCGATCACTTGCGTGCGATTTGCTTCTGCGACTTGTGCCGCAGCCCAAC
>CANETI010000114.1 GCA_947440715.1 Planctomycetota bacterium
TAGCCCACATGAAAAGGCTTTGGTTTGCAGTTTATTTTCGTGGAAATTTCGCCCGGCGATATCCCCAACCACACTGACGGGCCTTGGATTGTCCGACGTGCCCTTATCCATGAGTGTTGGCGGATTTATTGAGATAGATAAACTGAACAGCGAAATAGATAGGCGGGCAAAAGAGCAGGAAAAATATGATAAAGATAAAGACAAAAAAGCGGAGCGTGAAGAGATATCCTATGCGAAACCGCTCATCCAGGCACAAATATCGAGCTCCTTAATCCCTGGAACTCATGCGAAAGATGAATTTATTCCATGGGCCGTAGAAATCCCGATGGGTAATTTTAGTCGTCTCGTGGTGGTGTCCGACGCGCTACCGCTTTTAGATGGGGCTCAACCGGATCCTGCCGCGCGTAAATTAATGCAGGCTTTAATTACTGATGTGGTAGAATTTCATGGCGATAAACCACGTGCTGCTTGGGTGAATCAGTTACGTGTACGCGAAGAAAGTGGACCGCCAAACCCGTTGGTCGCAGTGCTTACGACAGCACCCATCGCTTGGATTTCGTGGCATTTAATTGCGCTGTTAATCGTTATTGCTTTTTCGGGAGCCGGCTGGCTCGGTCGTCGTGATGCACCTCGTGATGATCGTCATGATCGATTCTCGCGTCACGTGCTAGCGCTCGCCGCACGACTGCGTGAAACTCAGCAGGCGAGTTGGTGCGTGCGGGCCATTGCTCGCGTCACCTTACGTCATCGTGAATTGCCACCGTCTTTGCCTGATGAAGCGAGTGCACGCGATTGGCTAAAAACCACTGCGAGCGCAGCTATATCTTCTTCACCACCGAACCCGTCCGCACCAAAGAGGTCCCCATGACCCACGATTCTCAAACACCATCAACTGAAGAGTTGGAACGAGCAGCACAACAATTAACGGCATGTCGTAATGAGTTATCAAAACTCTTTATTGGCCAAAAAGATCTGGTCGATGGCGTGCTACGCGCCGTGTTGGCTGGTGGACATGTCTTGGTCGAAAGTGTCCCTGGTCTGGGTAAAACACTTTTGGTCAAAGCGGTTGGTAAAATTTTGGGATTAAACACGAATCGCATTCAATTCACGCCAGACTTAATGCCTGCTGATATTACCGGCAGCCACGTCTTTGATTTAGCTGAGCGTAAATTTGTGTTCCATCGCGGGCCCATTTTCACGCAATTTTTATTGGCTGATGAGATAAATCGCGCACCGGCTAAAACGCATGCAGCTTTATTAGAGGTCATGCAAGAACGCCAAGTCACATTGGATGGGCGTCATCATGCATTGTCGCCGCCATTTTTGGTTATGGCGACCCAAAACCCAATTGAAAATGAAGGTACTTATGCTTTGCCTGAAGCTCAGCTAGATCGCTTCCTCTTTAAATTGGAAATGAGTTATCCGGGGGAAATGGATGAGCAACGTATCTTAGGCCTGCATTTATCAGGAAGCTCGCCGGAACGAATTTTAAGCGAGGAAGTGCAAACCGTTTTAAATACGGAAGACGTCATCGGGTTACAGCAGATTGCGAGTCGTCTTACTGTTGATCACAGTATCGTTGTTTACATTACCAGCATCGTTCGTCGCACGCGTGGTTATCCTGGGTTATTTATGGGTGCGAGTCCCCGTGCAGGCATTGCCATGTTGGCTGCCGGTCGCGCGGCAGCGCTTACGTACGGTCGTAGTTATGTTACGCCTGATGATATTGCTGAAGTGGCACTCGCGGCCTTACGTCATCGCGTTATTTTGAGTCCCGAGGCGGAAGTTGAAGGCAAACATGTGGATGGAGTGCTCAAAGAATTAATTAAGAGTGTTGAAGTTCCTCGCGGCACCCGCGGTTGAACGGAGGCATTCTGTTTCCTACACGTCCATTGGTCTTGATGGTGCTCATTCCGGCTTTGCTGTCGTTTGGGTTAGCCGTTGATAGTTCTTTTTGGCCTGCGTTATTAGCGCTGGATGCGGTTATTTGTGCCATTGCCTTTATTGATGCGAGTCGAGTTTGGAATCGGCATCGCACCATGCGTGTCACTATTGAAGCGCCGAAAATCTGGTCTCGTGGTCGCCCGGAAATGGTTACTATCCTGATTGATTATTTGGGTAAGCGAGCGCGAACGGTGGAGATCGCCTTAGATATTCCAGGGTCTTTTACTTACGTTGTCGGTGATGGAATCGCGGCTCCCTTGACCGATCGGCCAATGGCTTTGATTCTCGACTTAACTCCCCGTGCCCGCTGCGAAACGAAAATAAAAGTTACGGCAAATGAACGTGGCGGCTTTCGCTTTGGTGGTCTTCATGTTTCTCTGCTGTCACCGATGAAGCTCTGGCGACGACAGGTGTTAGTAGGCAATGAATTGCCGATTCGAGTACATCCTGATTTGAAACAACTGGCTAATTACGCTTTATTGGCTCGGACGGATCGCTTAAATTTAATTGGTGTGCGTCGAGTTCAGCGGATTGGTGGTGATACTGAATTTGAGCGTTTGCGTGATTATCATCATAATGATGCGTTGAATCGCATGGATTGGAAAGCGACCGCACGCCGCGATCATTTAACGGTTCGTGATTACCGTACCAGTCAAGCGCAGGGATTAGTGCTCCTTATAGATGCCGGTCGGATGATGGTGTCACGACAAGGCGGTTTAAATTTACTCGATCATGCCATTGATGCAGCGCTCATGTTAGCTTTTGTCGCAATTCATCAGGGTGACCGAGTTGGATTAATTGCTTATGCCGATGGCATCAAACGCTACGTACCTTCGGCTGGTGGGCCGCGCCAAATGCAGCGCTTGGTTCACGCGCTGCATGATTTACATGCTGAACGGGTTGAAAGTCGGCATGAAGAAGCCTTTATGCACCTCGCTGCGCATGAACGGAAACGCAGCCTAGTGGTGGCATTAACGCATGTGCTCGATGGTGTAAATGCAGATCATATTGAACGGCATTTACGGCGATTGGTTGGTCGTCATTTGCCCCTGGCTATTTTATTACAAGATCGAGATCTGCATGATTTATTACCAGAAAGCGCTGATTTACAGCCGCAATTGGAAGAAGACCCAGCGCGTTTATGGAGCGCGGGCGCTGCTGCTGCGATTATCGGTTGGCGACAAGAATTAATCGATCGATTAAAGCGGCATGGTTGTCTGGTTATTGATGTACAACCAAATCAACTCACCTCAGGTATTGTGAGCCGTTATTTAGAGATTAAAGCTCGTCATTTATTGTGATTTGGTGACCGTTTGAGTTAAATTAGGATCAAAGCCTTACAGTTAGGCTTATGCTTTCCCTGGTATTTCCACAAACGTTGTTTAGATTCACTCTCCTTCTCACGGAACATGCACCATGAACCAATCGCCGAATCCATTCGCCACACCTGATCACGGCATTGATTGACATGCGCATGCTAATCATGGCGAGCAGGGAAACTTTCGTTATGTAGGTTTTTGGAAGCGCGTTTTGGCATATATTATTGATAACATCTTACTCGGCATTGCTTTTCTTCCGCTCTTTTTTGTTTTGCCCGCTTTCATCGACAATCCACAAGCGGCAGAGCTAACACGTGTTATTTTATCTACGATTTTAGGATTTGTCGTCACTATTTTATTTTGGCAATATAAACAATCCACCCCAGGGAAAATGATATTCAATGCAAAGATCGTCGACGAAGTAACGCTAAAGAAGCCAACGTTAGGTAAACTCATTTTACGTAATATTTGTTATTTTCCTTCAGCTCTTATCTTGTGCCTTGGTTTTATTTGGATTGCATTTGACAAAAAGAAGCGTGGCTGGCACGACTTAATGTCTGGAACTATGGTCATTACCCCAGGCGAATTATCTAGTCGTCGCGTTGTTCGAAGTCCCGTTAAATCGAACTCAGCCTCACCAGAATAACGCGCGATTAAATTTCCGTCTTCTCGCGTTGTTTCTGTTTTTTAGAAATGCGATTGAGGGTCGTGCGTTCTTGTTCGGTGAGTGATGGCAAGCCTTGAACGCTTACTTTTTCTAGTAGTTTGTCGACGATCTCTTGTTCGTCGCTGACTTCTTGTGAACGGCGTTCAATGGCGCGTAGGCGTCGACGTTGTTGCCAGCGGCCAAACCAAGATTGGCTGCGCGATTCATTGATGGTATCGAATTCGATGTTGAAAATCGGATCGAAGCCCAGTTTTACAGAGCGATGTTCTGAAATAGTCGTCATCAAACACATGATGCCAATTACCAATAACAATAAGTCTGTCAGATAAATACCTAACCCAATGATGACTATTGAGCATAGATAACTAAGTAGGACGGTCCAACGAATGGCTCGTCCTAGGCCAAATAACGGCCATAAAATAGCGCGCCAAATACGGGCGCCATCACACATGGCACAGGCTAATAAATTAATGAGCGTGATGTATTTATTCGTTAGCGCGATGTAAGCGATCAAAAACCACGCGAATGACTGCGGGGTTGCTATCGCATAATATAACGCTTCGGCCGATAACCATAAGACCAAGCTGATCAGTGGCCCCGACGCGCCAACGGCTAATTGTTTTGCCGGGTTTAATGGTACCTGCATATCAGTTTGGTCATTTATAACCGATAAAGTCGTACGGTCCGCGCTTCCGCCAACCAAGCGCACCATGACCACGTGCGCCATGGCATGTATATACATTGAGATGATCGGTACAATGAAAGCGAACGGAATTAGCCACCATTGACTCGTATGAGCAAATCTGACTGCATCGAATAACATCCATACGCCCAATAACCAACTGGCACGCACTTCTAAGGTGGAAGTGCGGTACAGTTTGAGTGACCAATTAAGGAAGCTGGTGTCCATGTGGCGGTGTCGTTTTAGTTTCGGATGACGATTAAGAAAGGATAGGTTATGTTCGGAGTAATGGGGGGTAAGCTCAATTTACCGCCGATTAACCATTCATCGATTAAGCGATCCAGGGTGAGTGAACCGCTGCTATTAACTAGGCGAGCATGAATTAAAGAGCCGCGATCATTGACGCGACATTCAATAATGAGTCGTTGCTCGGTTACCTTTGATAACAAATGTCCCCATTTTTGTTGAATCTGTGTTTGCAGTCGTCCATGGAGAAATTCTTGCGCTGAGGCCAGCATTCGTTGTTCGCGTGACAGCGTTTGGTTGCTGGTTCGTTGCCCACGTAACCGTGCAATTAAATCATCCTGACTTGCTGGAAGTTCAGGTAGATCAACCAACGTGGTTCCGCTCGCCTCTCGTCCTTTGCTCTGCTGTTGGCCTGGGCGGTCCTGATTTACGGCAAGAATCATATCGCCAATGGGAGGTAACGCCGGCTGGTCACCAGCGCCCAAGGTGGGTAATGAAGGAGTGGCCGTTGCCGTTTGGGGTACAGCAACGATGGATGCATACGTAGGGGACTGGACGGTCGGCGACCGAGGCGCTGGTTTTCCTGCCGTTGGTGAAGACGTCGATGTGGCGGTTTGTTGGTTTGCCTGCGTTGAGTCTTTTATCGGTTTGAGGATTTCGCTATTGGGCTGCGGTGGTGGTGCTTGCTGTTCTATCGTGGAGCAGCCGCGCGGTGCAAACGCAAGAAATAGTAAACAGGCGTGAATGCATGTCGCAATGAGCGCCGATCGTTGCGTGATAGGATCCATCATGGCAAATTACCAGCGCCTAATGTTCCAATTCCTAATTCTAATCCCACCCGATCTAAGGCATTGAGGGCTTCTAATAGCACTTGCTGCGTTGGGATATCAGCACCAATTAAAAGCGCTCGTGCTGATGCTAAATAATAAATGGCGGCACCAGGCTGTTCCCACCACCGAGGAGCTACTTTTTGCCGTAAGGCCGTTACAATCAATTCACCATCCACGGGGCCACTGACCAAATGCCCAATCGGAATCATCGCTAAATGCCGACGTTGGGCCGGATGTTCTCGGTCGGCGTCATCAGGGTGATAATCGGCTTCACCTAGGCATAATACGCCATGCTGCCAGAAAACGCGGATATTAAAAACCGCGCATGTTGCGGCGATCTCACCTAACGACAAACGAGCCAGACTTATATTATTTTTTGGAAAAACACGAAGGCACAGGTGCGGTGACATCGCTACCGAGACATCGCAGGATTGGGAGAGGGTTGTCATTAACGAAGACCACGACGTGGCGTAAATAGGTTCTCTCATCATCCGGCGCATGTCGACGACATCTGGATCGGGCACGAAAGAGCTGGCTGTCGCTTGTGGGCGCTCTAGTAAGCTAAGTAATTCAATTAAACGACGATGACCAGCTTCGTCCAAACTGGCTGTCCATAAACCTTCTACTGGCAGTAAAGAAATACCTGCGTCTCCGCCAAGCCAAGGCTTTAATATTGTTTCTGCAATCGGTTGTAGTCCAGGTTGGTGACGCAGGATACTGCTCGTGCTACGAACGGATATTAGGCCTTGAGGTAAAATCGTTTGGGTCGTCAGCCAGATTTTATTGTCCAGTTTTTCGGTCGAATTCGTCCACCAACAATGTAGCGCAAATGCCAACGCTTGGCGACAACTAGCTGGAGTGGCTTGGTGTAAAACCAACGATGCCCGCGTGGCTGTGACGCCATCTAACAGGAGATCAATGACCGGTTCGTATCGTTCGCCAGATAACGCGCTAAGCGTAGGTAATAATGTGGAATTGCCCTGATTATCAGCGGTATAGGACACCCGCGTGCGGTCGTTAATGTTTACTTCAACCGCACACATCGACGTAATAAATGCCAAGAGCAGAATAAAAAACGTAATTGCGTTCTTTCGTATACCACGCGCGAATACGAAGGTGCGCGTCATAAAACGATTAAACCGTTTTATCCATATGGCGCATAACCGCATCGTATACGGATTGCCGATCGGCAGCCAATTCGATGGGTCGATTAGCGAAATGTGGCGTAATCCCAGGTAGGGTGTTCATGTGATAATCGGCTTTCACGTTGCCGAATTTCAAACCATGTGCGGTAGAGACAACCACCACGCGGTCGTTTTTCTTCACTTCGCCACGTTCAACGAATTTAATAAGCGCGGCTAAAGCAACCCCAGTATGTGGGCAGTTAAATAACCCTGTGCGATCAGCTCGCGCCATGGCATCGGCTAATTCTTGTTCACTGGCTTGTTCAACGCGACCATCGTGTTTCATTAAGGCTTTTACCGCTTTGCTACGTGACACCGGATTGCCGATTCGGATAGCGCTGGCTTGGGTTGGTTGCGCTGTCACCGAATGGAATTCTTTCCAGCCGCTTTTGTACGCGCGATAGAGGGGGTTGGCGGCTTCGGCTTGGCAGCACACGATACGTGGAATGCGGGTAATAACGCCCAATTCTTTGATCTCTTCAAAGCCTTTATACAAGGCCGAAACGTTGCCTAAATTACCGCCTGGAATGAAAATCCAATCTGGCATTTGCCAGTCGAATTGTTGAACAATTTCGATACCAACGGTTTTCTGCCCTTCAACGCGCAAGGAATTCATCGAATTGGCGAGGTAGAGTTTTTTATCTTCGGTCAGTTGCTGGACTAAATCCATGCAACCATCAAAGTCGGTATCGAGCGCCAAGGTTAAACTATTATTGGCAATCGGTTGAATAAGTTGTGCCGGGCTA
>CANETI010000115.1 GCA_947440715.1 Planctomycetota bacterium
CAGTGCAATTAGTCCCTGGGCTGTCGTCGATGGCACGCATGGCCAATAATAGTGAGCTGCTGCAATTACGGCGCATGGCGCAACACCATCCGCAGCGTTTCGCCATCCGCTCGAATTATCGTCCCGTTGATCCTGGTTGGCAGATGTGGAAATATTTGACGCAATGGAAATCACAGGTTGGTCATGCGGTGGCTGATGCTTTGTTTGCTGAGGATAACGATTTGGTCGTCGATACTTGTTCCATGACCGACTGGGCGGGCACCATGCAGATTGAGCCAAATCAGGTTTACGACTTTGGTACCAGTCAGGTTCACCACTGTGCGTATTTCGTGCAACCGCAAACGTATGCTTTTTTACGCAAGGTGTTTGCTGGTTAGAAAGCGGATATAATTGAGGCAGAATATCCCCCGCATGGTCAACATTACGGTATTAGTGATGAATTCTAATCACGGTGTTTGCAGATGTGGTTGTTAGCATGAGGGCAGGCACGCGAATAGACGGTGCTCAAGCACAACAAAAAACCCCAGCTGATTTCAGCTGGGGTTTTGCTTTAGTCGTTGGACTAAACGTTATTCAGTTATTATTCAATAACTGCGAGGACGTCGCTTTCTTCCATGACGAGATAATCTTCGCCACCAACTTTGACTTCGGTTCCGGCGTAATTGGTAAACAATACGCGGTTGCCGCTCTTGAGCTGCATGATTTGGCGTTTGCCGTCTTCCATCATTTTACCGTTGCCGATAGCAATGACGGTGCCTTCTTGTGGCTTATCTTTGGCCGATTCAGGAAGGACGATGCCGCCCTTACTTTTTGCCGAAGGGGAAGAGCGTTGAACGATAACGTGTGATCCAACTGGTTTGATAGCTGGTTTACTCATGCAGGTACCTCTGGTCTTTCAGGTTTGGGGCTGCCGGAATGGCGGCCCGTTCTTGATGATTATGAGTCTGGAATGTCGAGTGAAGTTGGGGGCAGGCCGCTCGTGCCCTGTCGTCAGGGCAGAGGCCGTTCTTGGGGGCGGAAGCCCCCAAGTGAAATTATTTTTGGACAGTGAAGTCAGCATCCTTGATATTATCGTCACCGGCTTTTTTTGCCTGCGCTTGTGGTTCTGGTGCTGGACCCGCGCCGCCACCGGCACTGGCACCGGCGGCTTGTTGTTTGGCGAGCGAAGCTTCGTGGATGCGTTTGCCCCACGCTTGTGATTTGCTCTCCAAATTCTTTTGCGCCGCTTCAATCGCAGCGATGTCGTCGCTGGTTTTGAGTTTTTCCAGCGCGTCGACGGCGGCTTTAATGTCCGCTTCTTCGCTGCCTTCGAATTTATCTTTATGCTCTTCCATCATGGTGCGAGTTTGGTGAACGGTTTGTTCACCAAGATTGCGTGCCTTGGCCAATTCTTCTTTTTTCTTGTCCGAATCAGCATTGGCGGCGGCTTCATCAACCATGCGTTGAATTTCGTCTTTGCCGAGGCCGGAGGACGATTGGATGGAGATGTGTTGTTCTTTGCCGGTAGCTTTATCCTTGGCCTTAACTTCCAAAATGCCGTTGGCGTCGATTTTGAACGTTACTTCGACTTGCGGCATGCCGCGCGGGGCTGGTGGAATGCCGTCGAGGGTGAATTTACCGATTTGACGGTTATCCGACGCCATGCGACGTTCGCCTTGGTATACTTGAATGTCCACGGCTGGCTGATTATTAGCCGCAGTCGAGAACACTTGCGTATGATCTTTCGGAATGGTGGTGTTGCGTTCGATCATCACCGTCATTACGCCGCCTTCGGTTTCGATGCCGAGCGACAACGGCGTAACGTCGAGTAATAAAACGTCCTTCACTTCACCAGTGAGCACGCCGCCTTGAACGGCAGCGCCAACGGCGACGACTTCGTCGGGATTGACGTTCATCTTTGGTTGTTTGCCGAAGATTTCTTTGGCGATGGCTTGTGCGCTCGGCATGCGGGTCGAACCGCCGACCAGGACGACATCATCAATATCGCTGGCTGAGATCTTCGCATCCTTGATGCAATCCATGCACGGTTTACGCGCACGTTCGAGTAAGCCCTTCGACAGGTTTTCGAAATTAGCCCGTGTCAGTGATGAGTTGAGATGTTTCGGTGCACCACCAACCATGGTGATAAAGGGCAGTGAGATTTGCGCGGTCGTGACTTGCGATAATTCTTTTTTGGCTTTTTCCGCCGCTTCTTTTAAGCGTTGTAATGCCATTTTGTCTTTACGCAGATCAAGGCCGCCGTTTTCCTTGGCAAAGGTATCAGCCAACCAGTGGATGATAACGTCGTCGAAATCGTCACCGCCTAAGTGAGTGTCACCATTGGTGGCTAACACTTCCACGACGCCGTCGCCGACTTCCAAAATGGAAACGTCGAACGTACCGCCGCCTAAGTCGAAGATGGCAATTTTTCCGCTCTTGCCTTTATCCATGTGATAAGCGAGGGCGGCAGCAGTTGGTTCATTGATGATGCGTTTAACGTCGAGACCAGCGATCTTCCCAGCGTCTTTCGTCGCCTGGCGTTGGCTGTCATTAAAGTAAGCAGGCACCGTGATGACAGCTTCGGTGACGGCTTCGCCTAAATAATCTTCAGCGGCTTTTTTCAGGTACTGCAACACCATCGCGGAAATTTCCGGTGGGGTGTATTGTTTGCCGCGAATATCGACTTTGACTAATTCGTTGGAGCCGCCGACGACTTTGTACGGCACCAAGGTTTCTTCGGCGCCAACTTCACTGTGGCGACGACCCATGAAGCGTTTGATGGAGTAAACGGTATTTTCTGGATTGGTGATAGCTTGGTTACGCGCCATTTGACCGATCAAGCGATCGCCATTTTCGACGAAGCCGACGACGGACGGGGTGGTGCGTAAGCCTTCTTGATTGGCGATGACGACGGCTTCGCCGCCTTCCATAACGGACACGCAGCTATTGGTGGTGCCCAAGTCGATGCCGATGATTTTTCCCATGATATATTCCTTTTTTAGTGAGAGTTGTATTAAGCGTTTATTGTTCGAGTAACGTGTGAACGAGAGACGTGATGGCCGGTAATTCGACCGGTTTTGCAAGTAAGGTAATGGCACCAGCGCGTTGTGCTTCGCGGCCTAAATGCTGATCGGCGCGCGCGCTCATCAATACGATTTTCATTGACGGGTTGAGCATGGATGGGCGGTGGTTTGGTGTTTGAATGAGGCCTTGATCGGTAACCCAGGACAGTAATTGAAATCCCGTCATGTCTGGCATGTCGACGTCGGACAGCAGCAAGTCGCAGCGCATGCGCGAGAGCACCGCAATAGCATCCGTGCCGTTACCGGCTTCAGCGATGTCACAACCCAGGTCCGCCAAGAATTCATGGAGCGATTCCCGCAGGTGGCGATCGTCGTCAGCAATAAGGATGGTGGGGGTTCGCATGGTGTAGGCTGTTGTTATCAGCTTGTTAGCATGGGCCATGCCAAAGCTTTTTGACCCAATGCGCCCCAACTCACCGAACCGACTCAGGCTAGGAGCTCAGGGATCTCATTTTTACGAGGGTGGATTGGTCAGAATGACAGGGGCGTTATTTGACTGGTCCGATGTCCGATGTCCGATGTCCGATGTCCGACGTCGAAGAGCAATTTAGCTTCAATCGTTTAATCACTCGTCATTTATAATCCGCATAAATCAGAATCAGCGGTCTCGCTAGACATCGGACGTCGGACATCGGACATCGGACTTATTAATGCTTCCGCCACCGCCCAATCATCCGGCGTGGTCAGTTTTAAATTTCGTGCGTCACCTGGGACGATGGCGACTTTATGACCGGCCTTTTCCATGACTTGCGCATCATCGCTGCAAACCCAACCATTGGCTTCGGCTTGGGCAAAGGCGGCTAGGCCAAGGGGCAGGCGTAAGCCTTGTGGAGTTTGCGCTAACCACAGCGCGTCGCGTGGGATGGTGGTGTCGACGGTGCCGTCACTGGCGGCGCGTTTCACCGTTGCGGAACAGGGGATGGCAACCACGGCGGCGGGATGTTCACCTAGCGCATCAATACAGGCAGCAATGCAACTCGGTGGGACTAATGGTCGCACGGCGTCGTGAATTAAGGCGATATCGCAAAACGGTGCCAAAGCGCGCAGGCCAGCATGGACGGACGCTTGGCGAGTGTCGCCGCCGATGACGACATCAATGGGGAAAGGGTAAGTGGCTGTCGCTAATAATTTTTCGATGTCGGAACGTAAATCATCGCTCACGGCTAAGACGGCGTGATCAATTAATCCAACAAAGGCATCAAGGCTACGCAGTAAGACGGCGCGACCATTGAGGGGCAATAATTGTTTGGGAACGGGCCCGCCAAAACGCGTTCCGCGACCGGCGGCGGGAATGACAAGGCCTGGGCGCATATTCAGCTTTTATGACTTATCTGGTCGCGGTGTGCGGCGTTCTAGTGCAGCATTATTATCGGGTTCGGTTTTCTTGCGTTCCAGTGCGGCGTTTGGTCGTAACATTTCAGAGGTGGGGTTACGTTGCGGGGCTTTTGGTGCCTGGGGTGCTTTTGCAGCTGGGGGCGCTTTTGCAGCTTGAGGAGGCCGGGCTTCGGGATCGTGAATGGCTTTAAGTGTTGGTTCGGTTTCAACTTGCGAACGAACTTGAGGTTTGGGTGACGTTTGTTTTGGCACCGGCACTCGTTTAGCCGCAGGTGGACTGGACGGCGGTGCAGGGGTGCGCGGGGCTGTCGCGTTTGACCTTGCTGCCTGTCCATTAGGTTTTGACGTTTGGCTTGCACGGCCAACGGGCGCAGGAGCTGGTGATTTGGTCGGCGCTTTTGCTTGCTGTTGACGAATCGCAGGATCCGTTTGTGGTCGTTTGCTGACGATTTCTTCCTCTTCACGCTTGGGTCGTAAGAAGGAAGCCAAAGCAAGACACAGCGGAATGACGCCTAAGAGAATCCATGACACTAAATGAATGGGATTACGCTCCCACATGCCGTGGATTCCTTGCCCCCCGGTTACCGCATGGCCATAATTACCAGCCACGGCGCTCCAACCGTCTAGCGATTGGTAATCGTGCCAGCGCAAATGTTGCCAGCCAGCGTCATAGGCAAGTTGTGGTGAACGCGTCGTTTCTTGTGCCATGAAAAAGCGTTGAGCAGAATAATCGCGCAGGTTGCCCGATTTGCGCCAAGCTTCACGCGCATTATCTAAATGGCTGTTATAGATAGTGGCATCGACCGGTTGCTGTTTTGCCGCTTTTTCTGCCAGTGCCGCTTCAGCATGGCCAATAAAACGATACGTTGCAGAAATCCGTTCGCGATCTTCGCCCAGATTGGCTAATGAGCCATTCAATAACTCAGTGGCGAGCGCATAATTACCCGCTTTGAAAAAGCCGATTCCGGTGGTCAGCTTTTCAGCGGTCGATACGGCTTGGATGTTGGCTGCTTCCGCTTCGAATTCGGCGGTGCGACCAAGTTGTTGATAAGCCAACATGAGATTAAAATTAATGGTGCGATCGGTAGCGCCTAATTCACGTGCGCGTAAAAGATGAGTAATGGCGCTCTCTGATTTTTCGTTAATTAATAAGGTAACACCCAAATTCAAATGGGCATCACGCAATTCTTTATTCATGTCGACGGCATTGCGCAGGCTGCCTTCGGCTTCGCGTGCTTTTGCTAAGCCGCTTTGCCGATCGCCGACTAAAAGTTCTTGTGCTAAGGTTAATTGTGCACGTCCTAATCCTAACCAAGCAAGGGCATCTTTACGATTAACGTTGGTGACTTGGGAAAAATTGGCGGCGGATTTTTTTAAATAATCCATGCGCGAACTGGCGGTCTTGGTTTCTGCTTGGCGTAAATTAATCACACCAAGTTGGTAGTATCCGACCCAGAAACGTGGTTTCGCTGCGATGGCGCGATTGAGCGATACTTCAGCGCGATCCAAATCGCCTACCGCTTCACTGATGCGTGCGTCAAGAAACGCAAATTCTGGCGGCGGATTTTTGGCGCGACCGTTTGCTAGTGACAAATGCAACTCTGCTTTTTTGCGATCACCGGCATTAAATGCCATTTCAGCAGCGCGGAAATTAACCCACCCACCGGGATCCTTATCGCCGACGAATTTTCCAGCGATAGCAAAGGCATCCGCAGTGCGACCAACTTTACCTAGCGCTTGGACTAACAGTGATGCGGCTCCCGCGTCATTCGGGCTGATTTCTAAGGCGGCCTGTGCGTCGGCCAGGGCCATTTCGGCTTTACCGTGATCTAAGCGCCATTCCGCCAGTGCACGTTGGCCATCAGACCAGCGCGGATAAGCGGCAACTAATTTGGCCAGGCGTTGTTCGGCATCATTAGACTGTTCGGCGAGGGCAGTTTCTACTGGAGCCCATTCTTCGGCGGTGGGTGCGTCAGCGCTCCATACCAGCGTGGTGGTGGCGGCACACAATAACGTAATAATTATTGGTGTAAAAAATGGTGTAAAAAAAGGACGGGCAATCTTCATGGTGTTGACTTCACAGGAGCTGCTGAGCGCGCATAACCATCGCGTTCGGCTTGGCTAATAAATGCAGCACGATCATACAGTGGAACGGGGCTGAGCGTCGCCATGCCAACGGCATCGACGGTGGCATCAACTGGTGCGAGATCGACAAACGCATCAACGGGAAAACGTTGCCACCATGGTAACGCAGTGGTCACGCGTAATTCACCACGTGTTATGGTTCCGTCGCTCTCGCGCCGATAAACACTGATGGGAATATCGAGTGGCAGCGCAGACGAAAACGTTTCCGGGTGATCCGGTTCGTTTTGAAATCGTGATCCAGCAATTAATACCGTGGTGGCTGGCGTTTCGCCGGCCGGAGGTGGATCTGCGGGTAACGGCGGACTAACCGCCACGCGGTGTTCAATGCACCCAGGTACGATGAGCAACGTCAACAAAGCAAGACTGATGATATTCGTGCTCGGATGATGATGAGGTTGCTGGACAGGGCGCATCGCCCGCACCCTAATGAGAAGATGGGGAAGCGGAAGCAGGTTGTTGTTCCTCGCGCAACGACAGGCCAATACCGACACCCAGCACAAACAGCAGTAAAAGCACGGTTTCTGTGCCATAAATGCGAGTCGAGCGTGCATGTAAGGCATTAAACACTTGGCGTTGTTCGGCGCTGTAAGGTTGTTTGGAATCCATCGGTGGAGCTGTTGCTAAGGCCTCATGCAGAATGCTGCGGGACCACAAATGCGCGCCGCCGATGCCAACGATCATCACCAGATAAAATGCGGCCTGAAGATAGCGGCGAGTTCCAATCAACGCACCGGCCGTCACCACTGCCAGGGTTGCGAGTACGGGCAACAAACCCATGTCGACCACCATGGTCCAGCGGCGTAGTAAGTCGCCGAAAATGGCACCAGCAATATCGCGCTCAAGGTGAGTCGCATGTGGCGGAGCGTGTTGGAAAATTCCAGGCGCACCAATAGCGACCAATACAATATTTCCGGTGCACCAAATGGTGGCGATGACTAAGACAATAAGGGCTAAAGCTTTCATTGAACGACATCCTCTAAACGGCTGATCGCGAGCATCCGTGAACGCGGAATAGCGACC
>CANETI010000116.1 GCA_947440715.1 Planctomycetota bacterium
CAATAGGTGTACATATTCGTCCTCTTAATGCTGTCCCAAGTTTTCATGAAGAAACTCTAACTATTCCTAACGCAAATAGTTAATTTTATTTTCATAAAATTCTCACTAAATTAAATCCCAAACGTCGACAGCGGTATTTTTTCTTCCTTCCGTTCCGCGCCTAACGTGCGCACGACACATACGCCGTCGCGCACTTCATTGCCGCCGATGATAAGCAAGCGTTTGGCGCCATCTTTTTCGGCGCGTTCAATCACGTGTTTGAAACGACGAAGCGAATAATCGACGACGACCTTTCGGCCTTCACTACGCAAAAACGTGGCAACTCGGGTGGCGACGGTAAATTCAGTTGCTGACATGGGGTAAACCACGTCATCAATGCCACGGGTAAACGTTGGTAAAAGACCGCGCTCAGTGAGGATATCTAAAATAACCACGTCGCCGAAGCCGAAACCGACCATGGGCGTTGGTTGACCGCCAAAGACTTCCATTAATTTATCGTAGCGACCACCGCCAGCGATGGCACGTGGCATGGCACCGGTAGCGTCGAACACTTCCCAGACGGTTCCGGTATAATACGACAGGCCTCTAATAACGGATAAGTCGATACAGATCAGGTGAGCAAAGCCATAGGCCTGCGCTAACGACATTAATTCTTGCAAGGCTATTAATCCTGGATTGTCAGCAGGAACTTTTGCCGCGACTTGTTCAAGTCCGCTGGTATCAAGTAAGTCAATGATACGAACACTTGCTTCGCTACTCACACCTAATTTAGTCAGTTCAATAATCGTCGCTTCATTGCCAATTTTATCGCGTTTATCGATAATCACGCATACCGCAGGAAATTTATCACCGGTAATGCCTAAACCTTCGAGGAAGAATTGAATCACTTGGCGATTCGAGACTTTCCACACGACATCTGGTTTATCCGCTTCGAGGTTGAGTCCGGTACGTTTCAAAAACGCGACTTGGGCGGCGATTAATTCCGCTTCGGCGGCGACGCCAGCGAGACCGACAATATCCATGTTCCATTGAAAGTGTTCGCGCTTCCGGCCTTTTTGCGCCTGTTCATATCGGAAACATTGTGGCAGCGAAAACCACCGCAGTGGTAATCCCAGCGCTGCGCCCTTTGCCAACACTAAACGTGCGAGTGACGGCGTCATCTCTGGACGCAAGGCAATGCGGCGATCGCCTTTGTCGGTGAAATTGTAAAGCTGACTGGTGATTTCATCGCCCGCTTTGCGAATGTAGAGCTCTTCGTGTTCAAGCACGCAGACGTCATATTCTTCGTAACCAAATTGGCTGGCGACTTCGCGCCATTGGCTAAAAAGCCACGTCCGAGCGCGCATATCTTCTGGATAGAAGTCGCGCGTTCCTTTAACCGATTGCAATTCAATGTTGGCCATACGGCTTTCCTTAACGGTGAGGCCGACATGGTGGTGCGCTCGTCCGTAGCGCAACCCGACAACGGAAATTGGTTACCGTTGAGTTTATGATGGCTCAAACGTTTGCAGCATCACTTGCCGATTTTGTTGCGCGTGGACCCGTCAAACCGATGAGCACGCCCATCAACACGCAGGCAACTGCCCACAAAGTAGTCGTCATGGCCACGGCGGCAGGAGCCGTCCACACCACCAAAATAACGTACAGCACAATCATCGTTGGCAGTGCGAGCACAAATAATGGGACATAGCCAACCGCAACAATGACCCAATAGCCCGCACCCCATTGAACCTGGGCATGCGGCAGTCTTCCGGCAGCCAAACCTAATAAACTCAGACATAACCCTTGGCCACCAACCAAAACACCACCAACATCAAAGATAAGATATAAGGTCGCGCTCATGGGCAGTAATGTAAGCATGGCCATCGCCATCGCTAATGAACCTATGAGGCGTTCGACGGCACGACCAATAACCATCATGATGGCTATTTCACAACCAAGCTGCCACCACGATGATTGAATAACGGCATGCGACCATAATTGCCACGGTGCAAATAATGCTCCGTCACTATAACAGCTCCAACTGGCAACAACAAAGGTGACACCGGCAAAAAGCTGCGTTGGTAACAGTTGTAAAGCAAAGGCATGATCAAAGACCACGAGGCGTTCAAAACCAAACATGACACACACTAAAGCCAGCCAGATCCACATGACCGTTGTTGAACGATCAGGCAACGGCGTGGAATCCAGCACAGCAACAGGAACAAGTACGACCATAATTAATTATTCTGCGACAAACGGCGGACGATCCAACCAGCAAGCCAGCGGTGTCACTGCCGTAAGTATTTCCTGATGCACAGACGCGCATGCTGCCGCAACAATAGAACGTCGAGCAATAATATTCGTGGCATTACCACGGTAATCCGTGGCCACACCACCACCACAGCGCACTAATAATTCTCCTGCGGCAGTATCCCAAGGATGAATACCAAGTTCATAATAACCATCCAATCGACCAACCGCGACATACGCCAAATCTAATGAGGCTGCGCCAGCACGCCTTTGATCATCACAAGCTTGCTGCAACTTACTAAATACCGCGAGCGCTTCTTCATGAACGGCGGGTGAACGAAACGGCATGGCCGTGGCGACTAAAGCCTGTCGTAAATGTGTGCATTTCGACGTGGTTCGTCGTTGGTCATTTAACCACAACCCTTGTCCACGTTCCGCATAAAATAATTCATCCGCAATTGGATCGTACACCACTGCCGTATGCGGACCGTGTTGATCACAAAAGGCTATCGACACCGCAAACATGGCGATGCCGTGAATAAAATTAGTGGTGCCATCAATCGGATCGATAATCCACAGCGCGTTCGGATTAAGCGTCTGCCCACCAGCGCCGCTTTCTTCGCCTAAAATTGCATGCTCAGGATACTGAGCCCGTATGCGCTGAATAATCTCTGCTTCGACCAAGCCATCGGCCCGCGACACGTAATCACGGTCGGCTTTCACCTGCACGTCAGTCGCTGATAAGTTCTGAAAGTACTGCCGAGCAATGGCACCGCCGGCTTTTGCGAGTTCGGTGATAAAAGGACGTAAGCGGCTCATGGCGGGATGTTCAACCTTGGACTTTGAACGCAATGTCAGCTTACCAGTGAGCCGTTTTCAGCGCTTTCAGCGGAACGTTAGTACTATGATAAAAGCGACACGTTGAATAGCCTTGGCGGTGTACTTTCCTACATAAACCTGTGTATTGCTCGCTTTGTACGAGGTAAGACCTGTACTTTATTGACTTTAACTTAACTCGAGCACGGTGTCAGCACTATGTTGAACCACCGCCCTGACCCCAGCTTGGAACACCTCACGACCCATGCGTTGTTCGCACCGGTCGGCGTTCCATTCCACATGAACACTCCCACCCACACCGGCGATGTGCCGTTGCATGACCACGACTTCCTAGAAATCGCGGTCGTCCTGGGTGGTGTCGGGGTGCACCGCACCATTCATGGTGAAGCGCCCATCGCGGTCGGTGATGTATTTATTTTGCATCCTGGCCAATGGCATGCCTATGAGCGCTGCCGTGGTTTGCAGTTATGTAACTGCCTCATTGGCATCGAATTATTGACGCATGAAATTGGCTGGGCTCGCGCTGATGCAACTTTATCTCCCTTATTACCGCAACGAACACATGTCCCAGTAAATGCGGGTCAAGGTGTGGTGTCATTGCAATTATCCACCAGCGAATTGCAGGCATTAATGCATCAATTAGATGAACTGCGCATCTTGCATGATCGCGATGATCCCGTGCGTTTACGGCCCGAAGTGATTGGCCGTTTATTGTTAGTCTTAGCCCAATTAAGCCGCGCCCACACCGCTTTACCACAAGCACGAGCAAGCCGCAGTCATGAAGCTGATCCCAATGTACAAAACGCCATTCATGCGATGGAAGAAAAACTCGATCACGAATGGGGTTTGGTCGAGATTGCAAAAATGTTAGATCTCAATCGTTCCTATTTGGTGCGCTTATTTAAACGTCATACTGGTCAGTCACCAATGGCCTGGTTAGCCCGTCGTCGCGCTGAAAAGGCCGCGGTTTTATTGCTAACCACTGACATGCCCATCGCCACCGTAGGAAAACAAGTTGGTTGGCACGATCCCAATTATTTTGCACGTCGCTTTCGTGCAGCATTCGGTCTAAGCGCACGGGAATATCGCCAACAATTACCGTGTCCGGCATTGGTACGACCAACAGAAGATTGGATTCAATGGCGCGCGTAATCGTGACCATGAGATTGGCAGCCAGAAGGTGTGTTGTGAAGACGTGCGAATTTCTCAACGTGCGCCGACAAAAATGACTTATAAGCTCGTCACTTGCTGAGCGGCGTTGCTTCATCTTTTCTCTCCGTTCCCGAATCCGCTCGCACGAAAACCGTCTATGATTATTCGCGGCCTTGCTCTCCCTCTCACTACGTATCGTCGTCGTCGCGCACAGGCGTCTCGATTAATATCCAAGGCGCATGAACGTCCGATTCCCCTTTTATTAATTGGCTGCGACGAACATCGTTTACGCACCACGCGTCAAGACCCGTGGTTTGATTATTATACGGGTTGTGCTGAACCAGAAGCGGCGTTGCTGATCGATCCACATCAAACGCCACACGATACGTTATTCCTAGATGCTGGTGATCCTGCGCGCATCGTTTGGGATGGTAAACGTCTAGGCCCAGATGCACAGGCAAAACGCGTACATGGTGTGCACGCGGTGGCACCTCATCATGATTTATTAGCACGCGTGCAAACGGCAGCTAAACACGCTGGACATCGTTTAGCGATGTGCACTCGAGATCGCGAACCTGGTTTTCAGGCTGAACAATTTGCCTTATGGAAAAAGAAATTACGCGGCATCACGCTCATAAATGTTGAACCACAATTAGTGCATCAACGCATGTACAAAGATGCGAATGAAATTCGTTGGTTTCACCAAGCTATGGACATTACTCGCAAAGGCTTACTCGCGACCTTGCCGCGTATTCCTAAATTAAAAATGGAATGCGAAGTAGCGAGCGAATTAGTCATGCATTATCGCAAAGTAGCTTATGGACCGCTCGCTTTCCCACCCATTGTTGGCAGCGGCATTGGTGGTGCGACATTGCATTACCCACATAATGATCAACCACTACAACGTGGTCGCCCATTATTAATGGATTCAGGAGCTACGGCTGGTGGTTATTGCGCTGATGTCACACGAACCGTTCCGCAAAATGGGACATTTAATAATAAGCGTTTCAAAGAAATTTATGAACTGGTATTGCACTGTAATGCGTTGGGCCGTAAACATGCCCGCCCAGGCGTTACCCGCGAAGAATTAAATGCCGTTGCATGGAAACCCATCATTGATGCGGGATTTATTCGTCATCATGGTCTATCGCATCATATTGGTCTCGATGTGCATGATCCCGCAGATTACAGCGTGCCATTGGCGCCTGGAATGGTGATCAGTAATGAGCCTGGTGTCTATTTACCCGACGAAGGTTTTGGTGTTCGTATTGAAGACGATTTGTTGATTACGGCGACGGGTTGCGATGAACTTACCCGACGAATTCCGAAAACGGTGGCGGACATTGAAGCCGCCATGCGCGGATGACCCCCACAGGGATTGTACCTGTGACAGGCGGTCTACTATGCTCGCGCAACCAAAGTGAGTTCGTAACAGAGCGGGAGGCGCATGGATTGGGAAGGTAAGATCGGTACAGCGCAACTGACCTGTACAGCTACTGGGCGCGTATTAGCTCCTGGGGAAAGTTTTTTTTCTGCACTAGTCGTCAATGATCGTGATTTCAAACGTCTAGATTACAGTGAAGACGCTTGGATGACCCAGGATCAAACCCCCTTTATTAGTTGGTGGAAACAAAAAGCACCCGATTCCGATCATCAACGCAAAGCGTTTAAACTGAATGCGGCTACTTTAGCTCAAATTTTCACCAATCTCAAAGATGCACGAACACGCTCACAACAATGTTTAGCTTACGTTGTGGCGTTAGCTTTAGTTCGCGCTCGTAAATTACAATTTTTAGATATTCAAACCGTTGGTGATGATCAATTTTTATTAATACAAAATCGTTCCGCTGGCGTGGTACATCGTATTCGTGATCCACGATTAGGACCTGATGAAGAAGCACATGTGCTGCATAATTTATTAGCGCTCACCACTGGTGAAGATGACAGTGCTAATAGTAATAATTAACTAGTTGTATTATTTAATTAGCGCAATCGCACTGGCGTTAACGACATCGCATGGACTGGCGTATGGTCAGGTTTAAGTGTTTCCGCGGTTGGTTGTGCTTCAGGTCGCATGACTGGTCGTCGAGTAGGTGCTGCTGAGGACGGAGTAGAAATACTTAATAAATCGCCTTTACGCACCGGTAAAGCTTTATTCATTAAGCGACGTGGTGCTGGTGGTTCATTTATAACCATTCGTTGATCAGGACCAGTATTCTTTGCTTCGCCCCGCATCGAATCCTGTAGTTCTCTTAAACGACCTGCATTAGCCGTATCTGGATGATCTTTTAATAAACGATCTATTTCCATAGACGTGCTTTCAGCTGTGGATAACGCATTTAATCCAGTCGCCGATAACGCTTCTGCACCCGTACTAGCAACACTATTTGCAGCTCCACCAAGGACAGCTTCTGGAGCTAATAACACTCCTAAAACTGACTGTGTACAGCCAGTTTGAGTACCTATCATGAGGGGAACGAGAATGAGAATACGCCAAGACATGATGTTTCTACTGTTGTTCTGATCGTCATAACTCAACCAGTAGCACCTCAAAGGCTAGGTCCGTGCACCCCTCTGAATCTTCATTAAGCTCGTTTTTGACTGATAATTTACCTCCCTAGATAGTGTCTAAAACCATGATTTTTACTCCTATTTATCATCTTTTTTTATCTCTTTTTCATCTACTTTTAGACGCTTTACCCATTCCTACGGTAAAGTTCCTTAATTTTTGTCTAAAACTACTCCATTTAGACAACTTAGTCTTATTTTAGACAACTCTTTCAACAGGGCTAACTACTCATCTTACTTCCCCTTACATAGATTTAGACGTTTTTGACAGACGGAGGATGAGGAGTAGTATAGGTATCTATCATGGAAAACACACCAAGTCAGTCGCTCCGTCTGCGTTGTGATCGTCAAGATCTCTTAGCAGCTATTCAAGCAGCTGACGCTGTTGTGCCCTCTAACAGCACTAAACCAATATTGACCAATTTACTCTTTGATGCCAAAGACAATCAACTGGAAGTGATTGCTACTGATCTTCAGGTCGGATTACGGTCTGTTGTACAACGAGTTCAAATTGAACATGCCGGACAAGCGGTTGTTCAAGCTCGTCAACTGGCAAGTATTTTACGCGAATCGTCCTCTGCGAGTGTATTATTATGGTTAGAACAAAAAGGTGAAACTAGCCAATTACATATCGATTTAGCAGACGGTGTTTATCAAGTACCTGCCGTCGTTGGAGAAACATTTCCTCCAGTACAAGCTTTTCCCCATGATGTCAGTAAAGTAGTTATTCGTGGTC
>CANETI010000117.1 GCA_947440715.1 Planctomycetota bacterium
GTAAATAGTATTCAAAAAACCAGCGACGGCACTTATGTCCTCACTGAAGCCGGCCCTAATCCACGCCTGCGCGAAATACGTGCTGATGGCACGATCGCAACTGAATTTCCCTTGGCCTGTCAGAAACCCAATGCCCACATGCAAACACGGATGGCGCGAAAATTGGCCGATGGCACCTATCTCTGTCCACATTTGCTCGACTTCGCCATCATCAATTACAATAACAAAGGCGAAACATTAAGCCGTATCGATACCACGATCCCAGGCGACACGGAACATAAAGAACACAGTTGGCCATTTACGGCTATTCGTTTAGCCAACGGCAATACGTTAGCGGGATTAACTCACTCCAACCGCGTCGCAGAATTTGACTCCGCTGGTAAAGTCGCTTGGTCCCTAACCAACGACGATGTCGGCGGCCTAATGAAAGATGCGTGCGGCATCCAACGCCTGCCCAACGGCAACACCATCGTCAATAGTTATGCCGCCAAACCCGGCGAAGTCCGCCTGTTTGAAGTGACGCCCGACAAGAAAGTCATCTGGAGCTGGACCTCAAAAGATAAATCCGGCGTGCACCACATGCACGTCATCGCCACCAACGGCGAAGCCCTAACCGGAACTCCCCTGCGCTAATTTGCTGACGCTCACAGCCCAGCCGAGCCGGAACCAAAGGTTTATTATCGACTCGACTCGACTGGACTGTCGATCTCTGTCCCAAAGATATCCGCAATTAGATAAGCGACGATCATCGCATGGTTCGGTGTAGGTTTTTCCCTCGCTAACGTGGTCTTCGGTCTAGTCATCTCACGGTGAAGACGTTATTCATGAGCGATGATGACCACCGTAAGGTATCCGTAATAGGACCAAAGGACCGAAATATGCGTTACTTACACCGTTTTATGCAGAGCATGGTTTGCGTGTTGTTAGCTCAACTGTGGTGCCAAGCGGCCAGCGCACCCAATTTTGTCGTCATTTTATTGGATGATATGCCGTGGTCGGGGACTTCGGTGCGCATGGATCCGAGTATTCCCGCATCAGCAATGGCACACTTACACATGCCGAACGTCGAACAGATGGCTGCGCGTGGCATGGTTTTCCGCAACGCTCGCTCAGCAGCAGGCATGTGTGCGCCATCTCGTTGTTCGCTCATGACCGGCATGATGTCCGCGCAACATCTCTATAGCGGCAATGGTGGCTTTGGCAGCAAAACTGATGGCACGGTCGAATATATGTCGCGTAAAGTCGATAAAAACTATCCTCTGCTTCAACCTGAGCCGCAGGGCAATATTCGTTTCCCCTCCATTGGCGACGTGTTGCACAAAGTTGGTTATGCCACGGCACATTTTGGCAAATGGCATCTCTATGGTGGTGGACCACAGGCACATGGATTCGATGAAAGCGATGGGGAAACCGATAATAAAAATGGTAGCGAGAAGGCTCCTGATGGCAAAAGACTCGATACCATTGCCGATCCGAAACATATGTTCGCCATCACCAATAGTGCGATGTCCTTTATTACCAAGCAAAGCAAAGCAGATAAACCGTTTTATGTGCAGCTGTCACATTATGCCATGCATGGCGGGTACCAGACACGACCAGCGACGTTTGAAAAATATGATAAATTAGCCGTCTTCAATGCCATTGAGAATAAAAACGAGCGGAAAATGCCGTCTTGTATGCCGCAATGGCAGAGGATGTCGATGACAGCATTGGTCAATTATTTAAATCCCTAGATGACAACGGCGTGCGCGATAATACCTATATCATTTTTACCTCGGATAACGGTTATCACACTTGGAATGCCCTCGAAAGTACCTTACGTGGAGAAAAATGGTGGTTATGGGATGGCGGTCTTCGCGTGCCATTCATTATGACAGGACCTGGCATAGTCGCCGGCAGCCACACTCCGGTTAATATTATTGGCTACGATATCCTACCGACGCTTGCCGATCTTGCGAAAGCAAAGGGTGCTGTCCCTGCTACCGTTGATGGCGTTAGCTTTAAACCAGCACTCTTTAATCAGCCCATTGATGATGCCTATCGCAACCGACCGCTCTACTTTCATTACCCACATTACCGCGTCAGCCCTCCTTGTTCAGTCATTATTACGGGCGACAAAAAATTAATGCATTGGTACGAATTACCCAATGAGCGTTTTCTCTACGATATGAAAATTGATCTCGGTGAAAAAACTAATATTGCCGCACAGCATCGCGAACAAACAGAACTGTTATACCAAACCATGATGACCAAATTTGATCAGGTTGGCGCCTATTTTCCCAAACCGAATCCCGATGTCCCACCTAGCAAAATTAGCTATGACCCGCGTAATATTAACGCGCCATTGGAACTCGCAGGGGAAAAAGACGGAAAAGAGGATTAATGATGAAATGCAAAGGATGTAACGCTTGGGCACAAAATCTTCCTGCTGTCCGAAGATTTTAATTTCGTGCCAGAGCGTCACGGGGATGTGGGCGATGGCCCCCTTCGTTCCTCGGTCCCTTAACCTCTTCTCAAAATCAAACCACCCGCTGCTGCTCGCGGTATTCTGAAGCAGAGATGCCAAAATCGCGACTGAACACGGCGTGAAACCGTTGCGGCGAACTAAAGCCGCAACGAATGGCGACTTTTGCCACTGGAATGGTACTGGTCAGCAATAAATGACAGGCACGATGCATACGAGCACGATGAATTTCATCATGAATTGTGCGTTGCAGTTCTTTACGGAATCGCTGCTCTAATGCACGACGCGATAAACCACTAGCGGCAACGACTTGTGGCACATGAGCAACGGGATGATCGTGTTGATGAATTAATCGTAACGCTGCTAATACCGCAGGATCACTGGTCGCGAAACTGTCGCTAGAACCACGGACAACAATGGGCAACGGCGGTATCGCAATATGTTGCGCGACTCCGGGGTCACCCGTTTTCATGAGCGTATCCAACAATGCGGCGGCTTCGTAGCCCATACGTTCGGTATCGCAGGGAATTGATGTCAGTGTGGGATTAGAAAATTCGCACAATACTTCTTCATTATCAACACCCACAATGGCAATATCTTCTGGCACACGTAAACCCAGGTCCGCACAAGCCATGGTTAATTGCACACCAATAGCATCGTCGCTGGCTAAAATCGCCGTTGGTCGCTCAAGTTGCTTAAGCCATTGCTTCACCACCGCACTGGGTCCCTCTAAACGTCGCCACCAATCGCGCTGTTTTTGTAGCGTCGGTATCGCCGTTTGCGCAATGCCAATTCGTTCCGAAAAACCTTTAAAGCGTCGCTGCGACCACGCACCTTCTGGCGCACCACAAAAAGCAAAACGATGATGACCAGCAGCCAACATATGATCGCCAGCCGCGCGCCCCGTTGCTTCATCGTCATTAGCAGCGGAATGAATTCGTGGATGCGGAGAAGCTCGGCACACATCCACAATGGGAACTCCCAATGCCAGCAATGGCGGCACCTCGGTCGGCGTATGGACTCGTGTAATCACCCCATCGCCATCCCACGTCCGCTTATCGCGTATCCGTGACAACGACCAACCATAACCAAACAGCTGCCAATTTCCGCAGGTACGCGCATAACGCATAATACCACGCGCAACGCCGTGATCGTAGGCAGAGCTTACTTCCATAAACAAAGCCACACGTCGACGAGGGATTACCATAATGGCGAACAGTAGATCGTTTCATCACCAACGGGAACAGCAAAACGTACCTTCCCCACTCCGTTATCGGTCACAGTTGCAGACTGTTATTCCTGCCACCAGACATTTTCCATTATTTTCCGTTAAAAATGCGGACGCTTGCCATAAACACCATCAAGAACGTGAGAGAAACTGGTTATTTCGACTCATTTTACCCACAACCGGCATTCCTCACCAGGTGAATCAGATTATCCCTTGTAACCAGAGGCGATCTGCGTGTTTCATTACCAAAGTGCGTGATTTGACACTCGGAAAATATCGCCTGCGTATTCCAATACTCCCGATGCCGGTATTGACACTCTTTTATACATAGACCGAACAAATGCCTGGTCGTATAAGACGGCATGTTGCGTAATCAAATTTCTGCCAGCAATTTTGGTAATTCTTGCTTACCTAAGTTTATACCGCAAACAGCACATCGCGTTGGCTCCAATCATAACAAAAAAAATAATAGTCGTTGCGGCTTTACGCTGTTCGAAGTTTCCATTTCTCTCCTGTTGGTGACCGTCTCTGTTATTTCAGTGCTGTTGATCTTCCCCCTTGGTCTCAAAGGACAGCAAGTTTCTCGATATAAAATACTCGCCGCCGTAAAAGCGATGGAAATGATCGATTCGTTTTCTGGCGTCAATGAATTCACTCGTTCCATTGATCCGGAAACACCTGAACCGTGGGAAGGCAATAATTACGCCTACACGAGCACGCGCTTTGATCTAGAAGCCCGATTATGCAATTGGCATAGCGGCCTGTTACCAGTTCCATGCGAGATCGCTCGACGTCTTGATTCACCTGGTGATGAAATCGTAAATATATTAAATGAGGGCGGGTATCTTTATTATTCGCAACCGATGGCCAACACCAACCTCGATGAACGATGGATGGCGCATACCTTACCCAATGATGCGCTCAGGTTAGTCTGCGCAATTTCTGGTTACGCGCAAAATAATGCCCTTCCAAGCCTTCCGTGGAAGGAATGGCCCTATCGGGCGCCATATCCATCACCACCCGTGGTCGCCTATCTGGACGACGCTTCCATGCAGTCGGCGTTGAATATTCCCGTAAATGCCAATGGCAAGAAAATGTATTCATGGGAATGGTGGTTCGGTGGCAATGTTGGCCGAGTCGATCAAGCGATTCCGCCGAAGGTTGACCCATTAATGAACAATTTATTCAAAAGCGCAGAGAAGTATAGTGACGAGAAAACAGGCAATACACCACAGAATCGTAAGGCCTATATCGCCAGTGCCCTGGCTTACGGACAAGGTACTTTCCAAAGCAGCATCACGTTTAATTTACCCCAACCCGCCGCCGACCGCAGTAATGAGTTCGCTACCTATTATACGCCTGATCCAGCTAATGACGATACGAAGTTGGATGTGCTGGGCAAAGAATACGATCTCGCCTTTGCTGCATTCTGTAAATCAGCCGAAATGGACGCTGCCGATACGCAACTGGCGAACAAAGTTAAGCGACGCATGGATATTGTCCTGCGCGTTCAATGCATGCGTTTTATTGCCCACTCCATGATGACACTCTCGATGTCGAATCAGATTCGTGATTACAATCAAAATGATAAACTCGTCCCGAGCATGCTTATTAATAATAAGACCGTTACCCCTGGTTTACTGCGTTATTACCACGAACGTAGTCTGGCGATGATCATGCGCTATGCATCCAGTTTCCCCTATGATTGGGGCGCGCCACGGCCCGCGCAACGCAGCATAATGATGGATCATCCGCTCTTGGAATGGGATTTATTTTCTCCGCCACGCAGCGGGAAAGTCGCAGGCGCAGTACCCGCTGCCATGTGGAAACCGATATCCGCTCAACCAATATCCAATCTTGGACCAGCAGCCAGTTATTCTGGCAGTTATGATGCGACAGGAAAATATAATCGTGAGATTTCACCATTTCCAAATTGGGATATAGCCAGACCCAATCAATTCTGGGGAAATCCCGCCCACTTTACTTTAACCAAGCCCTTTAAACCCGCCGAGCGTTGTCGGCAAATTGTTTTTTGGGCTGTCGATTGGCAAAGTTATGAAGATGCAGAGACGCAGCCTAGTGCTCCGTTAGATGCCAGCCGCGCACCATTAATGGGACCGCGTGATAGCGTGCCGGCATTAACATTTGCTAATCGTTCACTTGCTCGTGCGTGGCAAGGCAAAGAAAATTATCATCTGCTAAACCCCGAGTTTCATTTGAACTTCGCTAGCGATGTCAGTGCGCTCAAAACGGGTGCGGACATTGCCAATTTGACTATGACCAATCCCGCATTTCTTAACGGTGAACAGGTTGGTGGCCTGCTTAAAAATACATCTTTTCTTAACGGTATGTACGGAGCTGACCGTAATTATAATGGCCGACTCGATCGGGGCACCATTACCAGATCGGTACGCTTACGCGCACAATTCATTGCGCGTTTTAATGTTTACGACCCCCGCTTACCCATTTTCATGCGCTAAAGGATCATCATGAACTCGACGTCGTTTAAGCACGGCTTTACCTTGATCGAATTAATGATCGCCATCACCCTCGGGATGATGATCGTCATGGTCGCGACTGCTGGGGTGCGACTGGCGGCCCAAACCATGACTAAGTGCAATCGCATGTCGCTTGAAAATTCATTAGTTCGTGCGGCCGTCATCCAAGCTTGCGACGAAGTCGATTTTTGGACCATGCTTGATCATCCATCAGATACCAAAATGCAGTCATTGCGTAAGACGGCCAACGATGGCGGCTGGCAACCATTTGCTCCATTCTCCGTTTCAAAAATTCTCGCTAGTGAAACGGCACCCAATTTTACTCGCGTCGAACCTGAACGCGTGTTGACCTGGGAATCCAGCCCTATGGCCTGGGCTGCGCATGACGCCCGCACCTGGTGCCGCGCTAATTTAGTCGAGTGTGCGGGAACCGATTTACGTTACGGTGATTATTCCTTATTCTCTTTTGATCGCCCACAAAATAACTTGCCTACTTATGATCCCAGTCGTTGTCGTAATTGGTACGCCAACCAAGTAAGACATGCCTTTGACGGCCTTGGTTTTTATGGTGCTTTGGAATATTTACCTTCCAGCGCTTTGCTGGTTTACCACGGTACGTCTCCCGCCTCTGGCGGTCCTTCCGGTATTAGTAAAGGAAAAATGCCCAAGGCCTTGCTCAATGGTCAAGGTTGGCTGGGTTTAAAATTCCAAGCCTTTTCTCTTGGCCGTTTTCGCATGACCGATTCGTCGGTCATTCCAATGCCAAACCCAGCGGTCAATATACTGCCACAAAATAATGGTACGAAAGATCCGTTCCGTGTTTCTTGGCGTGTCGGTTATGCTGGCAAGTATGTCAACGATGGTGCCGTCGAAGCCGTTAAATTTCATCAAGCAACGGCCTTCGGTGGCGCATTAATGGAACTACAGCCGCAAAGTTGGCCGGATGTGAGCGTCAAAGTTGAGCGCCTTATACGTCAATCACGTGCGGTTGCGATTTGTATCATCGATATTACTGACCCCGTGACGGGATCGACAACCACCATCCCGTTCTCTACCAGAGGTACCAGCTTTCGCGGTGCTCGCCAACAACGGTCAACCATCGGTGATGGTTGGGCAACCTATGATAATGTACAAGGACCTTCTAAGCCGGTCATCGGCGAGTCGTTTGATAATGAACGTAATATTACCTATTGAGGTCATGTGAAAAATAACCGCCCTCGAACCGGCACCATTCTTATTATTGTGGCCGGACTTTCCGGATTACTGGCCAGCTTGGCGCTTGCCTTTTTAGTACGCAA
>CANETI010000118.1 GCA_947440715.1 Planctomycetota bacterium
CGCTGATTGCTCCTCGGACAAAGCCGGTGCTATGGAGGTCAAACGAATACGCGCGTCAGCAGGTAAATCTGCAAGTCTGGTCATGGTGTCACAGTCATGGGTGAAGTTGAAGTATTGATCACACATGGCCGGGGCCAACTGGCATTTCTGTTTGGCTACATCCGCGATCAGATTGCGGCAGGACCTGACCTTCACGCTTCCGGCGGACAAAATCGCGCCATAGTCCTCGCCCATGCAAGACGTTTTGTGGCCGGTTCGTGGCGTATGGTTGTTTCTCCGCCATCCGCGGTGGTGGATTCGTCCGCTCGTTGGCATGTTTTTTAGCCTGTGTGCCTTCATTGGTTTAGGTATCACCACCGCTTGGTGGCTGTGGCCAAGTGCAGCCGATGTCGGTTGGTTATATTGGTGGTGGAGTCTCTTTGCGGTGGGCATGGGTTGTGCCGTAGTGGTTATTGCGTGGGTGGTATCGTTGCCGGTATTGATGTCGTTGTTGTTGGAAGATCTGGCGCGTCGGGTTTTGCGCTACACTAAACAACACCCCGATATTTTATCGCGCCCCGTAGGGACTGAAAAATTGTCTGATTTAGCGACAGGCATACAAAAGATATCGCAAGCGGAATTGCCGATGCTTCCAGGAGTGCTTGCCAGTTTAAAAGTGCTGGGTGGCACGTTGGTTCCACGACTGGGATGGATGGGAGCGTCTTTGCTAAGTGGAATTGTGGTACCACCGTCGGGTATCGTGGTGAGTGCCTTAGGCATGGGACATATCGCCTGTATTGATGCCTGCGATATTGCGCTGTCGTTACATGGTTTGAATGGCGAGCGTCGGCTGTCGGCACTGCGTGCGCACCGCAACGAAATACGTCAGGCGGCATTATCGGCGGGGGTGCTCAATTTGGGTTTGGCGGCAACCATTATTGGTTGGGTTGTTTGGTTGCCCGGGATCGTGGTTGGCGCGGTTTTGCAAACGCAGAATTGGGCGGAATTATCAGTGCCGACAGCACCCTCGATCACACCACAGCCACCGGTTCCATAAGGGTTTTCGTCATATGGATCCTGCCGGCTATCTAGCCCCCGTGCACGGGTGTGAAGGGCCCATCCGGCCTCGTCGATGGCAGCCCACGTGACTAGCTGTCGTTTTGCGCCAAAGCGTTAGTCTGTTTTCGCAATGACCGCACAACCAAATCAATCGCTTGGCCACGGCCTCGAAGTTCTGCACGCATTATGTGGCGCAGAAGGGCCAATTGGCAGTCGCGAAGTATCGCGGCGTTTAGGGATGGAACACACGCGAGTTAATCGTTTATTGGGAACGATGGCAACTTTAGGACTGGCAGAGCGCACCAGCGATCGTCGTTATCAACCAGGACCAGCCGTGCATGTCTTGGCAGCTAGCGGTTTGCGCAGTTCAGGTTTATTACAAGCCGCGTTACCCGTAATTCGTTTATTACATGGTGAAGGATTATCCTGTGCGCTCGGCGTCTTATGGCGTGATCAAGTTTGTTATTTATATCACGGACAAGCAGGTCAGTCGTTCGAACGTGGTTTAGGTGGCCGTCATTTATACCCAGCAAGATTGTCATCTATTGGGAAGGTATTTATGGCAAGTGCCGATCAAACGAATGATCCAGAAATGACTGCTATTCGTGAGCAAGGCTGGGCCTGGGTGGTACCGGAAAATGCTCCACAGGGTGGATCATTATCTGCACCCGTTGGTCATCCGATCATTGCGGCGCTGGCAATTATTCCCAAAGATAAATCCAACTATCTGCCATTGGTGCCGCGTTTATTAGCTGCGGCCAAGGACATCACCGAGGCGTTAGCCGTTAATCGGCGTGAGTCGCAGCAAAAATTACCATGACCGAGTTATCCAACGTTTCGCCAACGGATGTCCTGGGTCCCGGTGGCATGATTGCGCAAATCATGCCGGCTTATGAAAGTCGGCCACAACAATTGGAAATGGCAGAGTTGGTTGCTGAAGCAGTAACTAAGCACAGCCACGCCATTATTGAAGCTCCCACCGGAGTTGGAAAAAGTTTTGCTTATTTAGTACCATTGGCCTTACACGCGCTCAAAAATCACCAGAAAGTCGTTATTTCCACTGGCACCATTGCGCTCCAAGAGCAGCTTATTCGCAAAGATATTCCCTTGGTGCAACAATTGTTCCCTGAGTTAAAAGCAGTGTTAGTCAAAGGACGGCAAAATTACGTATCGCTACGTCGTCTACAATATGCGGCGAATGGCCAGCAAACGCTGTACGATTCTCGCGAAGATGCGCAGGTGGTCAAAGAATTACTCGACTGGAGCACGGAAACTAAGACCGGAGACCTCGCCGATTTAGGTTATGAGCCGCCGAATAACGTGTGGCGGCAAGTGCAAAGCGACCGCAATAATTGTTTGGGGCGTAAATGTCCGATGTATTCGGAATGCCATTTTTATAAAGCGCGCAAAGAAATGGAGGAGGCTGACCTCTTGGTGGTCAATCACCATCTCTATTTTAGTGATTTAAGTTTACGCGAAGAACACGCCGCCATTTTACCGCCACATCAAGTCGTGGTGTTTGACGAAGCGCACACGCTGGAAGATGTCGCTACGGATCATTTAGGCGTTTCGATCACGGAAGCACAGGTGCGATTTTTCCTGGATGGTTTATGGAATCGCAAAGGCAAAGGTTTGTTAGGGCAGGATGCTTATCAAAATGCGCGTGAGGTAGTGGAAGACGCGCGTATGGCCGGCGATATTTTTTGGAAACAGGTGGCGCTGCTGGTCACGGATGGCAACGACATCATTAAACTAACCGCGCCACATATGATCGATAATAATTTAAGTCCGGCGTTGGACCTCGTGGCCAGAACCATAGATGCCTGTCGTGCTCATGTGGAAGATGATAATGCGCTGAATGAATTACGTGCGCAGCAAGATCGTGCCGTGCAATTGAGCGGTTCGATTCGTTGGATCATTGAACAAATGGGTAATGATCATGTTTATTACGCCAATGTGCCGACGGGTCGCGGCTCGCCGTCGTTGTCGGCGAGCCCGTTGTCAGTCGCAGATTTGTTGAAAAAACAATTGTTTGATGACATCCCCAGCGTGTTGCTAACCAGCGCCACGTTAGCGGCGGACGATAGCGATCGTTTTTTATTTTTACGCCGTCGGTTAGGCATCGAGGGCGGTTTGGCGAAACGGCTGGACAGCCCGTTTGATTATCAATCACAGGCAAAACTCCTGCTCAATAGTTCGGCTATTGATCCCAATAGCCCACGTTATGAACGCGCTATTGCCGCCTGGCTCAACGATTATTTGCAAACGGCCGAAGGCGGCGCATTTGTTTTATTTACCAGTTATCGTCAATTGAAGGTCGTCCATGATTTGGTGCGCCCAGCCTTAGATCGAGCGAATCGATTTGTCCTGCGTCATGGTGACGGCATGGGCCGCATGCAAATGCTCGATTTATTTAAACGCGTTGGGAACGGCGTGTTGTTCGGCACCAGTAGTTTTTGGGAAGGCGTTGATGTCCCAGGTGATGCGCTGAAACATGTGATTATTACGAAACTACCTTTTGAAGTGCCCAACCATCCGGTCGTCGAAGCGCGCCACCACGATATTAAAAAACGTGGCGGCAATCCCTTCATGGAACGCAGTGTGCCTGAAGCAATTATTCGCCTGAAACAAGGCTTCGGTCGCTTGATCCGCACCAAATCAGATACCGGCACCGTCGCTATTTTAGATCATCGTATTTTGACCGCGGCCTATGGACGCTATTTTCTCAAAGCCTTACCGCCGTGCGCGACGGAGATGGTGCAGTTAGAACGTTTTGCTGGTGAGCAATAAAATAGACAAAGACAGGTTATCGTCCAACATAAAGGTCACGGGGTGGAGGAAAAGGCGATAGAAAAGAACAAGAGACGTTGAGGTCCGCTCCTGTGCAGCGGCTGTTTAGGAAACAGACATCGCGGTTTGACCCCATGGCAATAAGCGCCAATAAATCCTATAGCCCGTATTTATACCGGCTTTATCAACTACATCGAAGCCAAATATGAATACATGTGTAAAGCTAGGTCGTGCATAAATTAACTCAAAGGTAAGTGGAGACCGTTTCTTAAGATGGTATTCTGAGTTCGTCGCCAAACTGACGTCAAAAAGGGCAGAATTGTAGGCGCTTATCATCAGAGTGAGCACGGATATAGAAAACGCAGTCGCTAATGCGCCAATTATGATTTTTCCGTATATCATTCTGTTTACTAACAGCGTTTAATTATTGCTGCGGCACCGCAGGACGGTTGGCTTCTTGCTCGATGGCTTTATTGCGCCGCGCGTCGGCTTGCTCTGGTGTTTCTACGGGACCGTCCAATACGCCAAAAACATCGGTGGCGACCTGGGCACGAGATAATTGTGCCTGCACATCTTCACGCACGAGATTAATCATCATACCATCTGCCGTTGGCGTAGCGACGATACGGGTCCAACCTAAGATCCAGGTCAGTGCGTTGGGTTCTTCTTGATGGGGGACGCCCCAGCGCTGTAAGAAACTGGTGCGAGCTTGTTCCATGGTCAGGCCAGGGGCACGTAATTGGGCTTCGGCGAACATCCCACCTTCAAATGTCAGTCCTAAATGTTCTTGTGGGGTATAGATCGTGCGGCTGTCTATTTTTTTGATCGCACTCGCAGCCACGCGACTGCGAACTTCATCTTGGGAGCTGGACCAAGCAAATCCGCCAACGCCATGTACTTCGCGTGGCAGTTCGCGTGCCGTGCCGATGATCATGATTTGCGGTGATACCGTGACGATACTAAAGCGCGCAATGGTGTTACCTTGTAGCCAGGTAATTGGGATATCAGGTAATTGCAGATCTCCAGCCGTGCGTGGTAATAAATTAACCGTGACTGAAACCGGCTTGGGACGATCACGTACGGTTTTGTCATCGCTGGGAATCGAACCGCGCAGGACTTCAGTTACGATGGGTTCGCCTAACAATCGCCACGTAATGGCTGCGCCGAGGCGCAAAGAATTTGCCACTGATTTGCCAATATCGACTCCATCGACGTCGCGTGGCATGGTGGTGAATTCTAAACGCAGCGGTTCATTTATGCAGATTTGCTTCGCTGAAAGCTTGGCATTAATAAATGTTGGTCGGCTAGCATCGGCCGCACACACGGGCGAGACAATACAGCAGAGGACAAGGGCGATAAGGACGTTGCGCATGGGCACGGGTTCTAGGTGCTGTTATTGCTGAGTCATGCGGCATATCGCGACGATTCATCAGGTGTGTGCAGGGGGAACGGACATGCCCCAGCGGTTGCGGATACGAAAAATCGGGGGTATAGGACGCTCCAAGTCCTTGCACCGCCACGCTCCGCGCCATTATCCAGCGCTCCAATACACCACGTTAAATGAAGAGAGCAGAGCCCATGGGAGTTGAACTCGCCGCCGCCGCCGCCATTCCACCAGAACAACGTTTCCGCAAAGGTTTGGTCTATCCCAATCCTTTAGCAGGCAATCCTGGGGCACCCAAGTTTCCTGCGACGGTGAAACGGGCTGATGGTGGCAAAGAAACGGTAGCCTGTCCCGTAGCCACTCGCGTCATGGTCGCATTAATGGACATGAATGCGGTCGTTGGCGGCGCTGCTTGCCATTGGGGTGGTCCAGCGGCTTTAGCCGAAATTATGTCCGCTATTCATGGTATTATTTTCAGCCCAAAACCATGGCACCATCAGTTTAATTTTGCCAATGATGCCGGTCACACCGAAAATGGTGTGTACGCGTTGAAGGCGAATTACGGCTTCGCTGGCGTGACGGTAAATGATCTTAAAGCCTTCCGCTCCATTACGTCTAAACTCACAGGACACGGGGAATCACATTTGTTCCCAGATGGTGTAATGATTTCTAACGGTCCATTAGGATCGTCGTTGCCGATTGCTCAGGGTTTGGCCATGGCTGACGTATTGGCCAATCACAAACGCACCACCATCTGCGTGATCAGCGACGGTGCGATGATGGAAGGCGAAGCGAAAGAATCGGTTAGTGCGATACCTGGTTTAGCGGCTAAAGGTTTATTAGCGCCATTCGTCATGGTAGTCAGTGATAATAATACCAAATTATCCGGGCGCGTCGATGAAGACAGCTTCTCAATGAAGCCGTATTTTAGTTCGCTTGAAGCTCAGGGTTGGAAAATTATTAAACTCGAAAACGGTAATGATCTGCAAGCCGCGTATACCGCAGTCGAATCAGCCGTTGCCGCAGTCGAAGCACATCCAACGCAGCCAGTGGCTATTTGGGCTAAAACCGTCAAAGGTTTCGGCGTTGCTAGCACGGTTAAATCATCGAGTGGTGGCCATGGATATCCTTTAGGCGGTGGCGATATTACTAATGGTAAATTACGTGCATTTGTCGACGAAATTAATGGTGGAAAACCATTGGCGGCTGAATTTGAAGCGTGGTTGAAAGAAATTGAAGCAACGGCAGCTGCTAAGGCAGCGAAAGCAGCAGCGGCACCTGCCCCAGCGGCGTCCGCGGCTCCAGCAGTGAAAAAGAATAAAATTCAAGGTGGCTTTCCGAAGGCCATGATCGCTGCGGCAGAAAAAGGTTTACCGGTCGTCAGCGTCAGCGCCGACTTACAAGGTTCCACTGGCGTGGCTCCTTTCCGTGCGAAGTTCCCACAATTATCGTTCGAAGTGGGCGTTGCTGAATCGAACATGGCCAGCACGGCAGCGGGTTTCTCGAAACAAGGTTACATCCCTGTCATTGATACCTTTGTGCAATTCGGCGCGACTAAAGGCTTATTGCCCATCACCATGGGTATTCTCAGCCAATCACCGGTAATCGCCGTGTTTAGTCATACTGGTTTCCAAGATGCTGCCGACGGTGCTTCGCATCAGGGCCTCTACTATTTAGCCGCAACCGGTTCAGTTCCACACTTGCAGCAATATTGCCCAGCGACGGAAGAAGAAGCGGATTGGGCGATGGGTTATGCCATCGATAAATTCGCTAAAGACCGCCAGGCCGGACATCACCCAGAAGCCGTGTTGTTCTTCTGTGGTCGTGAAAATTATCCCGTGACGATCAAACCTGCTGGCGTGGATTACGCCTGGGGTAAAGCGATGACGGTTGCTGATACGACGGCTGGTAAGAGCAAGAACGTGGTGATCAGTGCGAATGGCTCTTTAGTCACGCATGCGATGAAAGCCGCCGAAAAACTCGCCGCAGATGGTATCGGTGCGATCGTATTAAATAATGCGACACCCAATCATCCTGATGTGGCGGGTCATAAAGCGGCCCTTGCTAAGTGCGGTGGCAAATTAGTCACGGTTGAAGATCACCAAATCGTTGGTGGTGCTGGTTCGATGCTGTTGACCGCACTCGCGGCGGTGGATTCCTTGCCAACTCAAGTCAAAATCTTGGGCGTGAAGGGTGAGTTCGGCCAAAGCGCCTACACCGCCGATGAATTGTATAACAAACACGGCATGGGCATCGCCGGTATCGTTGATGCGGCA
>CANETI010000119.1 GCA_947440715.1 Planctomycetota bacterium
CCGAGTACAGGATTCGCTGCGGTTGGAGTAATCTTTACAAACCATCCGGCGCCTAGGGGATCACTGTTGACTAATTCAGGCTTTTCTGCCAGCGCGCGATTCACCTCACTGACGGTACCATCGACTGGGCTGTAGTAATCGTTAACCGATTTAACCGATTCGATTTCAGCACAGGCCTTGCCGCGCGTGAGGGTCGCGCCAACGGCTGGCAACTCGATGTGAATGACTTCGCCAACTTCACCTGCCGCGAAAGGCGACAAGCCAATGACGACTTTGCCGCCATCGATGCGGGCCCATTCGTGAGTTGGCATGTACGATTCGCTCATGATGACATCCTTGGGTGGGGTGGAGAACTTGATTCGTGGCTCTACGCCTGCAAGTGCTCGCTCAGTCCGCATTCGGCAAAATGTCTGATAGCCAACCTCATCAGACACGTCGCAGGGTGTGTGAAGTGGAGTGCGACATCCTTGATCGGAGACATTGTCGTGGTCTCACCAATGGGTTATGATTGACAAGAGCGTGCTCGATCATGGGCTAGCGCTTTCATGTTACCAAAGTGTAACAGCAATCTGACATAGAGACAATTTACGGAACAGCCGAAGGTGGACGAGTGGCGACAAATGGAGCTGAGTTAGACGAAGATTTCCGCTATGGCCAATTGGCCATTGAGGGCCGTCTTATTACACCAGATCAATTCGACGCGGCAATGGATCATGTACGTGATTCGAAAAAGCCGTTGGCAGATATCCTGATTTCCGAAGGGACCATCGACTCCACCACCGCCGAGCGTTTGACCAAGGCCTTACGCCGAATTGTGCGCGATGAGCGTGCAAAAAGCGAAGGTGGGATGTTGGTCAATAAACAGATTGGCGGCTATAAATTGCTTCGTCGCATTGGTGAAGGCGGCATGGGTGAAGTGTACCTCGCCGAACAGTTGACCATGCATCGCACGGTGGCGCTTAAAATATTACATAGCAAGTGGGCGGACGATGAGGAATTTCGTAAGCGCTTTTTATTGGAAGCGCGAGCCGCTGGTAAACTCAATCATCAAAACCTCATTCAAGTTTACGACGTCAATAAATACCAAGGGAAGTATTACTTCTCGATGGAATTCATTGATGGTGTGACGGTGGAAGATCTCATCCGTCACGAAGGTGCATTGCCGGTCGAAAAAGTTATCGATATTTGTATGCAAGTGTGCCAAGCGCTCAAATACTTAGCTAATCATAATATCGTGCATCGAGATATTAAACCGGCCAATATCATGGTGACCAAAGACGGCACGGTGAAACTGGGCGATTTTGGATTTATTCAGTCGGTGTGGGATTCCGAATTAATGCAGGAAGGCACGACGATTGGCACACCGGATTATATTTCACCCGAGCAAGCTCGTGGCGAACGTAATCTGGATGTGCGCAGTGATATCTATTCCTTGGGTGCGTCGCTCTTTCACATGCTTACGGCAAAGACCTTATTCCAGGGTTCATGCAGTAAGGTTATGCGCGCTCACATCGAAACTGAGCCCCCGCGCTTGGATGATTTGCGCAAAGATCTACCGAAAGATCTCATTCGGATGTTGGGAAAGTTCACGGCTAAACAGCCGATCGATCGTTACCAAACGCCGGATGAAGTAATCAAGGATATGGAGTTGTTGCGTCTTGATGTTGCGCACAAAGACGGCCATATTCCATCATCTCGCAGTCAGATTTTGAATGTTATTTCCGCGGAAAAACAACGAATTTCAAGCCTGCAAAACGATCTCGATGGTAAACGTGCCATCATTATCTTCTGGATATCGATGGCGGCAGTTGGATGGATTGGCGCTGCTGCCTGCTTTGCCCTGTGGATGATCAGCAGCAAATAACATCGTTGCCGTTTTCTGTCCGTTGTTAGTCCTGAAGTTGCCCCGACTATTACCCCCGACAAAGCGTGTCGGGGGTTGCTGTCGCTGGCTGCCATAGGTAAGGTTGCCGCCATGTTCGAGCTGGTTTTTTTATCTGGTGCCAGAGCTGGCGAAGTCGTGCCAGTTAATAAATCGTTAATCGGTGGACGTAGTCCGGATTGTTCGCTTGAAGTTCCGGATGCCAATGCCAGTCGTCAACACGCTCGCTTTGATTGGGATGGAGCGACTTTAAAGGTCGGTGATAATGGATCATCGAATGGCACCTACCTGAATGATCAACGCATGCAGGGAATGGTAGTCGCTAAAGAAGGCGACGTGGTGCGTTTAGGTGAAACGCGAATTCGCATTCAACATCATCGCATTCCGAGCGACGCGCATTCCAGCTCTATTTTCGGATTCAAAGAACATGACACAGATTTAAGTCAATCAATTGTTATGAAGGTGAGTGAAAGCCAGCCGATCAGTATGGATCCGGTGATGCTTGCTCAACGTTTAAGCGCGATTATGGATGTATCGAAAGCGTTGGTGAACATTCAAAATATGGACGCCGTGTTCGCGCGTATTTTGGAAAAATTATTCGAGGTTTTCCCGCAAGCCGACCGTGGATTTTTGATGTTGGGTGAAACGGTAGACCAACTGGAAGCCAAGGCCATGCGTAGTCGCGGTAAGGGCGTTACCGAAAATTTAAGCGTGTCGACCACCATTTGTAAGAAAGCATTGGAATCTCGTTCTGCGTTTTTATTCAATGATCAAAATTCGGGTGATTTTGATCAAGGTATGTCGATCGTGTCGTTGCGTATTCGCAGTGCGATGACCATACCATTGATGGTTAATGAACAAATTTTAGGGTTATTGCAAATTGATACGCCGGATAGCAAACGAGTTTTCAACCGCGATGACCTGGGATTGGCCGTCGCCATTTGTCAGCAAGCAGCCATCGCTGTGCATAATGCTAAATTACTGGCCGACGTGGAACACGAAACTACGCAGCGTAACAACTTAATTCGTTATTTACCCGGTGCCCTCGCTGATCAGGTAAAGACTGGTAATGTCGCGATGGCAATGGGTGGCAGTACTTATCAAGCGACGATTTTATTTAGCGATGTTATCGGTTTTACGCGAATGTCTGAAAGTTTGACACCAGAACGCGTGGTTGCGATGATGAATGCCTATTTCAATCGCATGGTACCCTGTATTACCAATAATAGCGGCTCAGTCGATAAATTCATGGGCGACGCCATTATGGCAGTGTGGGGTGTGCCGATTGATAAAGGTGATGCCGCAAGTAATGGTATTGCCGCGGCTTTAGCCATGCAAAATGCACTGGTTGGATTTAATAGCCTGCAAGCACGTGATGGGCAGTCGATGTTAGCGATGGGTATTGGCGTTAATTCCGGTGCGGTCGTTGCGGGTAATATTGGAACGGAAGAGCGTAAAGAATATACCGTACTGGGCGATACCGTGAATACGGCTCAGCGATTAGAATCAAATGCTGGTCGCGGTCACGTGTTGGCCAGTAAGGCCACATGGGAAGCGATCAATGGGCATGGTTATGGCGTGGCGATGCCACCGTTACGCGTCAAAAATAAAGCGGAACCAGTCACGGTATTTAGCGTGCGCGGACTGCGCATTCTCAATGGCGAGGTTGTTTTGCATGTGCCATTGCATCTGGATGGAAAAGATGTCTATATTGTTCGCCGTTTAGGTGATGAGACCTTTATTATGCTACATCCAGCGGACACGGATATTGTATCAGCTGATTTAATAAGCGCGATGATTGGCTGGCCAGGCACCAACTTTGGGCGTGCGGAAATGATTCAAGTCTTGCCCGTTCAACAAGGCGATGGCACATTAACCAGAAGTCAAATACGCTTGAAAGATGTCTCGCTATCGGGATTGATTTCCAATAATCCGATCGTTTGTATGCGTCAATGGAGCGAGATGACGCGTACGTCGGTTGAATAGTTGAGAGTTGAATAACTAGCAGTCAACAAGTGAAACAAAGATAGGTGCCGAGAGATTCGCTTGGCAGCGGGGCAATCATCGTGAAAGTGTCCAACCACACCATGTCGACGCCCTTACCACAGACGACCGAAGCTTGGCTCAATGAAGTGAAGAATCACTTCGAAGTTGCGGCGATGGCGGCTGCGGGTGATGCGTTGGATGAAACTCCCGATCAAGCTCGTTGGGTTGCATTTATTCAGCGTCAGGCGATTAATACCTGTCGAAATTTGCGCGGCCTTACCGTTACGTTCGGTGCACCTGAACGTGAATTAGATGAATTAGAAGCGGTCGACGAAATTGCCCATGCCTTGCGCGATGCGTTGGAAGACACCGTGCGCGATGTGGTTAGTGAGTTGCAGTTATATTTATTATTTTACGCCGCAGCGCATGTGCGCACATCCTTGTTGACCCGTGTTGAAGCCCTAGTCGTGGTTAAAGAGTGTTGGGATGCGTGCGCGGGTGAGTGTGATGATTCACCGTGGCCAATTGGCAAGGAACCGCCCGCAGAAACCTCTGCCTGGGCTGCTGAAATAATAGCTGCATTTGGGGCGACGACGGGACTATCGGCATTACCACTGACGGATGGAAATTCTTTTCCTGCCACCTCGCTGCTAGAAGCGGCCACTGTATTGGCACTCACTAATCGAGCATCGACTCCGGATCAGGCAGCGGTGTTTGAATTACGTGATTCGATTCGCGCGATGGAATCGGATGTCAGTACGATGGGGCCGGAATGGCAAGATATGTGCCGCATTCCAGCGATGGCATTCGCGATGTATTATGTGTGGGTCCATTTAGCCATTGGTTTAATGGATGAGCCAACTGCCATGGATATTATGCAAGCGTGTACTAGCCGTATTGGTGATTTTCCAGATCCGTCACCGTCTCGTTGAAGTAAGTCGCCGCAGCATTACGGAATTAAATAGACCGTAACCTCATCTTGTACAGGCCGACCGGCCCGCGTTAGGCGTAAATGATATTGGTGTTCTTCTAATAATCCGGCGTCGATTAATGCCTGGGCTCGTGATCGCCAACGACTTTCTTGGTCGCCCATCTGAGCAAGTTGCGACAGAGAGACTCCAGTGGTTAAGCGTAAGCCCAACATCCATGTTTCGGTTAGTAAGACCTTGGCATCCAAAGTTTCACTGCGCCAGGTTGCGTCGCCGCCAGTTTGGATGCGGGTAATATAAGCGGCGGGATGCTTTTCGCGCGTTTGCCGTACACCAGCAAGGCAGCTGACCGCGCCTGCGCCGGCGGCATAATAATCGCGTCCATACCAATAAGCTAAATTATGACGCGATTCTTGTCCTGTATAAGAAAAATTACTCGTTTCATACATAAGCAAACCGAGGTCTTCTAAACCATTCCAAACCAAGTCGAATAATTGACGACTCATGGTGGGATCAATATCCGTTAATTCACCACGTGAACGGCGGGCGTGAAATTCCGTGCCGCTTTCATAGGTCAAATGATAAACCGAAGCATGATGCAAATCATGGCGACGATATAATTCCAAGTCGCGGCGTAATTCATCCGCCGTTTGTTGCGGCAGTCCCATGATGAGGTCGGCAGAAACTCGTGGCACCGCCGCGCGTGCCAAAGCGATGGCTTGTTCGGCTTCTAATGAAGAATGAACGCGGCCTAAAAATCGGAGGTGGTGGTCATGCGTTGATTGAACGCCCAATGATAAGCGGTTGACCCCGTGCGCCGCCAAAATGGCAAAGCGGGTGGCGTCGGCGGACCCAGGATTCGCCTCACAGGTCCATTCGTAGTTGTCACTCAACCGTAGATGTTTAGCGAGCCCGATCATTAACCGTTCTAATAAAGCGGGAGCTAAGATCGTCGGCGTACCTCCGCCGATGAACACCGTGTCATAAGGTCCGCGCGGTAAGGATCGCACTTCGCTCAGTAAAGCATCGACGTAAGCCGCATGTTCGGCGTCTCGCCCGGCGATCGAATTAAAGTCGCAGTACGGACATTTATGCACGCAGTAGGGAACATGCAGGTACAAGTGTTTGGGCTGTGAAGCAGGGGGCCGAGGCATCGCCGATAGTCAAGGCCACCACCGTTCGGGCACAATGGGGTCTTTCGCCAACCTGAAAGTTGTCCTCAGGACATTCATGAAGTCGGCGCAGCGGCTCCTCTACCCTGCGGTTGTTCCGTGCGTTTGGCTATCTAAGCTGTGCCTAGCACCTCAACCACTCCACTGGACCTGCATGGCTTTGCTCAATTGGTCGATGACCACAATCGGTTACCCCGCTCACGCTCGAAGCGCGTCGCGAGTGGTTGGTTTGACGCATATGAGCACGCACGATGCCCTGCATTTTATTGAAGTGCAGGGCTGGTCTACCGGCTGGCTACAAGTCGAAGGATCGCAACCACAATTGGAACGCATTCGCGAAGGCACGCGGGTTGATGTTAATTTACCGGAATTATTTGCCAGCAGCAGAATTATTCAGACCGAAGGCGTTGCGAGTGGCGCATTAGTCTTTGTCGCCGTCGATCCATCGTTAGGTAAACCACCAGTTGATCGCAGTTTAATTACTTGGGCAGAAGCAAATGGTGCACCTTGGTTAGAAGTGATTGATAACGACGCGGCCTATTTCGGCGGATTGAGCGACACGCAAATTGACGCTTTATTAGCGTGGTTTTTATCTCGTCGTCCGGCGGATTTGGAATGGCGCAAAACGGTTATTGATCCACGCTTGGCGGCTCGTTTGCGTCATGGATTATTTGAGCATGGATGGACACGCAATTTAGAATTAGTCAAAGCTGGACGTAAAGTGATCGCTGATTTATGGGGTGGTGTGCATCGTAAATGCTTATTGGATCAGAGTACCATGGGTGTTCCCACTGCCGTGCAGTCTGGATTACGTTTAACTTATGACAGTGGCACCTGGACCGGCAAAGATATTAGTGATCAACGTTGTGTGCTAAACGATGACACGGGAAAATTGACGTTTGGTTCGGGATATTACCGCTCCTAATTCGTGTGGTTAACGGCGTGTGCAAATAGACGGTAGAGTGACATGAATAAAGCAACGATCATGGCGATTATTTTGTTGGCGATCGTCGCTGGCGGTGCTTTGCTGGTGAATCGTGAAATGAATAAGGCTCAAGCGCGCCCCGCTGTTCAACGTCAATTATCGTTAACGCGATTAGCGCAATTTGTGGAGGCCATTAAAAGCTATCGGGAAGAGCGCGGCGCGTGGCCAGCAACGATTAAGGAAATTCTGCATCAAGCACGCTTGCCAGTGACGAGTACCGCAATTCGCGGAGCCGGCATTTATCGTTATAAACAACCCGCCGCCGATGCTCCCGCTGACACCATTATTATTTGGAGTGATCGTCCGTACGACGGAGTCGCCGTTGGTGATTCGTATGGCGGTGAGGGGCAAGTTGCGACCGAAGCGATCCCACCATTGGCATACGTCGTGACCAGCGCGCTGACGATTGAAACGTTAAGCCCAGCGGTGTGGGCGCAG
>CANETI010000120.1 GCA_947440715.1 Planctomycetota bacterium
CAAAGGAGGCGAGACGATCAATGACGCGCGCTAATTTCACCGCGACTAGATCGAGCGCGTCACGCATAATAATTAAATCGGTATTGTCCGTGACGAAGCAGCTCGTTGCCCCTAAATGAATAATTGGTGCTGCGGCGGGACAGACGACGCCAAAAGTATGCACGTGTGCCATCACATCGTGGCGGCGTTTTTTCTCTTCGGCTGCGGCCATCGTATAATCAATATCAGTGAGATGAGCGCTCATCTCTTTCAGTTGTAGTTCCGTGATTTGCAGGCCGAGTTCTTTTTCCGCACGGGCTAATTCCAGCCACAGTTTGCGCCACGTAGAAAATTTAACGTCACTGCTGAACAACTTTTGCATGTCCTTGGAAGCGTAACGTGAACAGAGTGGCGAATCGTAGCGGTCGTTAGACATGGTTGGTATCAGTAACGGGTGAATATGTCCCGATTGGGCAAGGTCGCCGTCGGGGCGCGATATCCGTTGTGGATTTGGCGCGTGGGGAGTGTGTGGGGATGAAGCGGAGAGGGAAGCTGGGACTCCGACCGGTTGCAGATCTCCGCATCAACCGTCTACTTCTCAATCAACTCAAGGAACTGCCATGAAGCTCATTCGCTTTGGACAAGCTGGTCAAGAACGCCCAGGAATAATTGATGCCTCAGGTCAACGTCGTGACTGCAGCGCCATTGCCGTCGATTTCGATCGGGTGTTTTTTGATGCGGGTGGTATAGAACGATTAGCCAAACTGAGTGCAACTGAAATAGCTGCTATGCCAATCGTGGCGAAAGAAGTGCGTTGGGGTGCGCCAATTGCGCGTCCAGGTAAAGTGGTGTGCATTGGTTTAAATTACGCCGATCACGCTGCGGAATCAGGCATGGCGGTGCCAACTGAACCGGTGGTGTTTCTGAAAGCGTCGAACACCGTGGTTGGTCCCTATGACGATGTCTTAATTCCACGGTTAGCACAAAAGACCGATTGGGAAGTCGAACTCGGCGTTATTATTGGTCGCACCGCACGCTATTTACCATCGCTTGAATCTACGGCAGCCCATATTGCCGGTTATTGTATTTCCAATGATGTCAGTGAACGCGCCTTTCAATTAGAACGCGGCGGACAGTGGACCAAGGGCAAGAGCTGCGACACTTTTAATCCATTAGGACCGTGGTTGCTGACCAGCAATGAAGTTGCTGACGTCAATAACTTGGCAATGACGTTGCATGTCAATGGTGCGCGAAAACAAAATGGCAGCACGAAGACCATGGTTTTTAATCCGGCTTTTGTCGTTCATTACCTGTCACAATTTATGACGTTGGAAGCGGGCGATGTGATCACCACGGGTACGCCACCTGGGGTTGGCCTGGGACAAAAACCGCCGCAATTTCTCAAAGCGGGCGATGTCATGGAATTAACCATCACAGGTCTGGGCGCACAGCGTCAGACCTGTCGCGACGCCTAAAGATATAAAGTTGGAAAAAGGCATGAATCCGCTATCTATTGCCACTTTTTCGTTTGTAGCGACCGATGATATCGGGGCGAATGTGCAGCGTATTCGCGGGGCGATTTTTGACGCGGCAAAGGCGGGCGCACAATTATTATTAACCCCAGAATGTAGCCTCATTGGTTATCCTAGTGCGGCTCGTCCTGATTTATCAGCGGTGGATTGGTGTCGCGTCGGTGATGAAGAAGAAGTGTTAGAGATCGAAGCGCGTAAGGCGAATATCGCCGTGGTGCTGGGAACGGCGGGGCCGTTTCGCACGCCGACCCAATTTAGTAACGATGCGTTAGTGATTAATGCTGGGCCGAATCCTCAACGTTACCGCAAGCAGGCGTTAACCCCCAGTGATGAACAGCATTTTATTCCAGGCGACACGCCACTGAACGTGACCGTCGCCGGATGGAAATTGGGAATATCTATTTGTTATGAAATGCGCTTCGGCCAATTATGGGCGGCACAAGCCCGCGCTGGTATCGATGCGTTTATTCATATTGCGCACATGGCTGGTGGCGATTTAGACCCAGGCACCAAAGAAAAAGTCATCCCCAATATTTATAGCGCCCGCGCCGCCGAATGGGCGACACCGTTAATCGTCTGTAATACCGCTGCTGCTGATCGTTGGCTGCCAAGCGGTCATTGGGATGCACGCGGCGTGTTAATTGATTCGTGCGCCAGCGGATTGCTGATAACGACGGTTAAACCACGCAATTCCTTCGCGCCGTGGTATCAGGGTTTACGCGAACAAGCATTACGCCGAGTTTTTCCGAGTGATGGTTAGTTAATAATGAATTTCCACGATAATCTAATCATAAACATTACAATCATTCGATCTCCCTCTAATTGTTCGCTAGTTCTCAACATGATTGATTGTGACACAAACAAACCTGTAACCATCACATTTGATCACACGGATTGGATCTCATCCAACTTAATCGGTCTGAGCGGAAATGAAGACTGCGTGGATTCACTTACTGAACGACCATGGTCGGAAGTCCCTGATTTATATAACGCAAATAGTCATTGCATGAAATTTTATCGAATTCAACTAAGTGGTGGTAGTTCAGTTGATATTATTTCTTACCCCTATGAAATCAGCTAACCTGTCGCGGCACGACAGGTGACCACAAAGTCTTTCGTCAAAACCCAAAAAAAACCGAGGACATCCATGTGGACATCCTCGGTTTAATTTTTCAAAAAAAAGCTAATTATTTAGCAGTTTGCTTCAAATGCAGCCTTGAATTGTTCGGCGATTTGTTCTGGGTGACGGCCTTCGATTTGGTGGCGGTGGAGGACCCACACCACTTCACCGTCTTTGAGTAATGCGGCGCTGGGGCTGCTCGGTGGATATTCAGCGAAATAACCACGTGCTTTGGTGGTGGCTTCTTTATCGACGCCAGCAAAAACGGTGGTGACTTGGCCTGGTTTTTTCGCGGCTTTTTGTAAGGCCATGAATAAACCTGGGCGCGCACCACCAGCGGCACAGCCGCAGATGCTGTTGACGAACACCAACGCGGTACCGGGTTTGGTCAGCGCTGCGTCGACGTCAGCGGGGGTTTTTAATTCGGTTAAACCAATCTCTTTTACTTCATCGCGGATTGGATCGGTCATTTGTGTTGGATACATGGTTACTCCTAAGAACGTTTTGGGATCATGGAACGAAGCGCAGCGAGGGAAGCCCCCGGAGGTCAGAGTCGAACACCGCACGCGGCGATTTAGCTTTTCTTGTTTATTTACTCAGCGCGTAAGAATGTGAGATTCGTCGGCGAATCAGCGCGTAAAACGGCATCTTGTCCGAAGCGGGTGCAATAGGCTTTGCCGAGTGCGTCTAATTTACGGCCAACGGCTTCGGCTTTGCTGGTGGGGTTGAGAAAAACCAGCACGCGTACCGGTTCGGCTTTGCTAGCGCCGTCTTCGCGAAAATGTCCGAAGGCGATTAATTCAGTAAATCCCCCTGGGAAAGCAGGGGCAACTTGATTGGTGACGAAATCTTTCCAATCCGCTTCGGGAATATCGCCACCGCCACGGCGTGATAAGCCGAAATATAATTCGCTGCGTTGCCAGGTAGCGGTGTCGTCGGTCGAGCGCGAATTGCAGCCCGCGGCAAACCAACTGGAAATGATGAGCAGGAGAGAGAGGCAGATACGTAGCATGGGGGCATGCTGGAATGAAATTCCGGTCAGCAACCATTGCTTTCCTTGGCCATCCCAGGGGAGAAGAGCGCCAGGAAGTGATATTTTAAGGGATGTGGCTAAGAAATGAGCGAGGTCTTGGGACCATGCTGACCCTGAAATGCAGGATGGGGACATTTCCTTATGCTGCGGCCTTGGTGCCGATTAAAGACATTTCAACGAAATATATCGCAATTCAGAACTAGTTAGCTAGAGTGCGGCCCGATGTCTATGCAGGTAATCGGTATTTTTATCTTAAGCGCGATTGTGAGCGTCGTCTTAAGCGTATTGGCTGCTGCCCAAACGTCTGCAGGGAGCTGCTTGATTGGCATCCTTAGGGATTTGCCATGACCCTCGCCATGATTGACACGCACATGCACTTATGGGACCCGGCGGTGCTGCGTTACGGTTGGATGGAACCGAGTTCGCGCTTCAATTGTCGTTTTGGTGCGGCGGAGTTTGCGGCGGCCAGTCATGGTTTGCCGGTGTCGCGCGCCGTCTTTGTGCAGTGTGATGCGACCGATGCGTTAGCGGAAGTGTTGTGGGTCAGCGAACAAGCAGCGCTGGATCAACGCATTGCCGGCATCGTAGCCTTTGCGCCGGTGGATCAGGGCGACGCGGTGCGCGCACATTTAAAAGCGCTTAGTGCCTATCCATTAGTCAAAGGTGTTCGCTGGAATGTGCAAGACCAACCGGAAACGGTTATGGCCGACAAGACTTTTCGCGCCGGCATTCGTGCCGTGGCGGACTATAATTATGTTTTTGATTTATGTATTCGTGCACACCAATTGCCAGCGACCACCGATTTAGTGCGCGCTTGCCCGAACGTCCGCTTTGTGCTCGATCATTTAGGCAAGCCAGACATTAAAGCCGGACAATTGGATCCGTGGCGTTCCCATTTATCGGATTTGGCAGCCCTGCCGAATGTGGTGTGTAAATTATCTGGTCTGGTCACCGAGGCCGACCACGCGGCCTGGTCGATTCACGATCTGCGTCCCTTTGTTAATCACATGATTAACGTCTTTGGACCGGATCGCGTGTTGTGGGGCAGCGATTGGCCCATCGTGCTGCATGTCAGCGATTATCGCCGTTGGTGTGAAACCACCGAAGCGTTGCTCGGCTGGCTTGATCCAGCCACGCGCCAACGTTTGTTGCACGACAATGCCATCAAAGTGTACCGTTTATCATGACCAATCACACCAGTGAAACAGAAGACCACCGGCAACTGCTAGTAAGTGCCGTCAACTTTTTTATGTTCCCCTGACCCGCTCTTCACGTGTAAAGCTGCTATCTAACGAAAGTAACTATGCCAACCATCACAAAAGTGACTGTCCAAGATATCCGCTTTCCCACATCGCAGGCAAAGGACGGCTCCGATGCGATGAATCCCGATCCAGATTATTCCGCCGCATATGTGATTGTGCACACGGATGATCCGAAACTGAGTGGTCATGGCATTACGTTTACCATTGGACGTGGTAATGAATTGTGTGTCGCCGCCGTGCATGCGATGGCGCCCTTGGTGGTGGGTCGCACCTTGGAATCGTTCACCAAAGATATGGGTGCCTGTTGGCGGCATTTAACGGGGGACAGTCAATTACGCTGGCTTGGACCTGAAAAAGGCGTGATCCATTTAGCCACCGCAGCCGTGGTCAATGCGCTGTGGGATATGTGGGCGAAACAGCAGGGCAAACCACTGTGGCGTTTATTGGTCGATATGTCGCCGGAAGAATTAGTTCGCTGCATCGATTTCCGTTATATTACGGATGCAATTACCCAGGATGAGGCCATCGCCTTGTTGCGTAAACGCGATGCCACCAAGGCCGAACGCATAGCAATATTACAGAAACGTGGCGTGCCAGCTTACACGACCTCGGCAGGATGGTTGGGGTATAGCGATGAAAAATTGCGTCGTTTATGCCGCGAAGCGATCGCAGATGGATTTACCCATCTCAAAATTAAAGTGGGTCGCGACTTGGCCGATGATATTCGCCGCGCGCGCATCATTCGTGAAGAAATTGGCTACGAACGCAAATTAATGATGGATGCCAATCAAGTGTGGGACGTGCCGCAGGCCATAACCAACATGCGCGAGTTAGCGCAATTCAAACCGTGGTGGATCGAAGAACCAACCAGCCCTGATGACGTCTTAGGGCACGCGACGATTGCCGCCGCATTGAAACCATTGGGTATTGGCGTTGCCACGGGCGAACACGGCATGAATCGCGTGTTGTTTAAACAGTTACTGCAAGCCAACGCGATTAGTTTCTGCCAAATTGATTCCTGTCGCTTAGGTGGGGTCAATGAAATTTTGTCCGTGTATTTGATGGCAGCGAAATTCGGCGTGCCGGTTTGTCCGCATGCCGGTGGCGTTGGTTTATGCGAATACGTGCAGCACCTCAGTATGTGGGACTACGTCAGCGTTGTCGGAACCACCGAAGGCCGCGTCACGGAATTTGTCGATCATTTACACGAACACTTCTTTGATCCCTGCATCGTCAAAGATAGTCACTACATGCCACCAAGTCGGCCTGGGTATTCTATTGAGATGAAACCAGCATCGTTGAATGATCATGTCTATCCCACCGGACCGGTGTGGCAGGCGATTTTAACAAATAAAACCAAGGCGGCGAAATAATTATGGGACAGCGTATTCTGATTACTGGCGGCTGCGGATTCTTTGGCACCTGGATTATTAAACGCTTATTAGATGACGGCGATCACCCGATTGTTTTAGACGTGGCGAAAACCACCAAGCGCTGGGAAATGATTATGAGCGCAGAGGAAATCGCGCGCATTCCATTTCATCAAGGTCAAATCGATGACACCGACGCCGTGTTAGCGTTGTGCGCCAAAGAAAAACCCGACGCCATTATTCACCTTGCCGCTTTGCAGGTGCCAACGTGCCGCGACAAACCATTGGCAGGCGCGAAGGTCAACGTCATCGGCACGTTGAATATTTTTGAAGCCGCCAAAGCCAGACGCGATGCCGACGGCGTGTTGCCGCGTATTGTTTACGCATCGAGTGCAGCGGTATTCGGCCCAGACGCAGAATATGCTGAAACGCACGTTGGCGACCAAGCCGCGCTCAAACCCACAACGCATTACGGCGCTTACAAAGTGTGCAATGAAGCCTGCGCCAAAGCCTATTGGATTGCGAATCAAATCCCCAGCGTCGGTTTACGTCCGCTGACCGTGTACGGTCCAGGCCGCGATACCGGCATGACCTCGTTCCCAACGCGTGCGTTGGCGGCGGCATTATTGGGACAGACATTTGATATCCCATTCACCGGCACAACCGCTTACATCCACATGCGCGAAGTCGCCGACATGTTTGTCACCGCCGCCCGTAGTCCGATGACGGATGGTTTAGTCTACACCGTTGGTGGCGATGTCGTGGATATGCCCGCCTTTGTCGCCGCTGCTGACCGAGTTATCCCAGGCGCAGCAAAATTGATCACCATCTCTGGCGCACCGTTGCCCATCACCAGCAAAGTCGATGACGCCAGTTTACGCCGCACCTACCCAGGATTATTACGCATTCCGCTAGCGCAGGGACTGAGTGAAACCGTCGCCGTATTCAAACAATTACAGCAGCGCGGCGCGTTGACGGTGTAAGGAGCAAGCCAGCCCCAGGCAGGGACGGCGAAGTTGCAAGCCCAGTATTTGAGTGCTGGGAAATGTTAGAAATGAGTCCTGGAGGGACGCCCCGCTGCCAGCCCG
>CANETI010000121.1 GCA_947440715.1 Planctomycetota bacterium
AGCATTAGCAGCATGTATGCCCAATGTACGCACATGGGCACAGATTCATCCGCCCGATGACTGTTGCGTCACGATGGTTCCATCATCGCGTGGCCGACGACCCGGCCCACATTTGGGAACCGCCTGTGCACGCGCCGTCGCTCGCGATTGTGGCATTCGGATTCGAACCTTATTAAAAACACGTCATTTAGCAGCTGAACAACATCGACTTTCACCAACACAACGACGCGAAAACGTAGCAAATTTATTTATTACCGCGAGTAAAGTACCGCCGGTTGTGATATTAGTTGATGATTTATTAACTACCGGTGCGACCATCAGCGCTGCCGCAGCGGCCTTACGCCAAGCTGGCGCGCAACGAGTCGTCGCAGTTTGTTTAGCCCGCACACCGAAAGCTGCGTGGGAAAGAAAAATTAACGAACCGCAGACGCTTACATTACCGACAACAGAAATTGTTTAAGCGAAACCAATTGTGATGGCGACAGACGATCAATGAGTTCGAACAATTCACCCTTCGTCGTATTCATCGGCGCAGCCCCAGTCGACATCGCCACATAACCAGGCGTCACTTTGCGTTCTATCGCTGATTCCGTTTCGCCCGTCGTTGACGTTTCGACCATGCGCGATGCGGCCATTAAATCTTTATAAGCAATTTCGCTCATGTTCATAAGTGCCCGCAATTTTTCGTGAGTTGTTTGGCGACCTGGCAATTCACCACGCTTCAATAATTTTGCTGCGGTAAGCACGCTAAGGTCTGCGGCTTCGGCAAAAGCCTTAGTGGTTAATTGACGCTCTTCAACTAACTGTAATAAGGCCGAATGAAACGGGTTCAGTGCATGATCACTTTGGCGCGGGCCCTCAGCCGGCAGTGGATTGGCTTTACTTCTGGCCAACGCGATATTGAACGTTTCTTCATCTATACCTAAGGCACCCATCAACGGATGCAGCACCGCTTTGCGTTTCGGCGGCTGGCCAAAGGCAATCAACTTCATCAACGTGACATAGGGCAGGTCATATTCTTTGGCAAAACCAGCAACACTGACGCCACTGCGCACAATATGGTCAGCTACAATTTGGGCTAAACTCGGGCTCTGATCGTCAGCGGGGCTCACCAGGGGACTCCTTCAACTCAGCACCATGTGGAACGGTTGGTAGGGTGATAGCGTTGATCGCCAAAGAGGGAATCCCCCATTGGAGCACGACGCAGCTGGTCAATCACCTTGCAAGGGTATTCGTTGTCGAGCCGCAGCTAACGACTTCGCGGCTTCACCCTGCCGCCCACTCTCTACTACCGAGGCGGCAACATCCACTCTTGGCCTTCACGTGCCGCAGACAAAGTCCACGACGCCGTAGGCGCCACTAATTCAGTATAGCGTTTGGCATCCATGTAGAGCCGCGTGACCTGTGGATCGCTAGCCATTGGATCGTGATGAAAAATCACCAGTTCGCCAATTTTCGCATCACGAAAAAAATCAATAAAATTAAATATGGTCGAATGTCCGAAATTGATGTGATCGTGATAATCTAAAAATCCATACATAGCGTCGACGATGACGACATCTGCACCTTCAACAAACGAGGCATAAGATTCCGCCACCCGATTCGGGTTCTTCGATACTTCGGTGTCGGTCAGGTAACACACTGACCGGCCACGGTGATCAATGCGATAACCATAAGCTTTATCTGGATGAATCAGCGGTAAAATACGCACCGTAGCATCACCAATCGCGGTGGGGACATCTTCTGCGATTTGGTGACAGTCAATTTTGCTCTTAAGCATTTCCCACTTCACGGGAAAGTGGGCGTCGTTCATTTGCGTTTGGAGCAAACGCAGCGCATCACTGCGACCTGACCACACATCAATTTGACGATCAGGAATATAAATCGGACCAAAATAAGGAAAACCACAAATGTGGTCCCAATGGAAATGGGTAAAAAAGAAATGCAGTTGATGGCTCAGATCGCGGCCATCTTCTTTCAATTTCAGACCTAAAGATCTTAGGCCAGTTCCGGCGTCTAAAATAAAGGTCTGGTTATCAAGCTCGACCTCGACGCAACTGGTGTTCCCGCCGTAAGTCCAACTGTGCGACGAACGATCCAAATACGCTTCGATGGCTTGTGGCGACTTCAAATCTCCGGGGGTCGCCTCACTCAGGAGCAATCGTGCCTTCTCTCGCAGCAACGCCGAGCTCATCGGTGTGGCCAATGAACCCCTTACTCCCCACAACTTAACGCGCATGTAGGTATCTCCATCGGCCTAGCGCAACATCGCACAACGCTAGGCCGACCTAGTAAAGGCGCAAGACGCCGAACGCTTGATTGGTTCAAAGCCGCATGATGAGCAAATGCCGCTAACTCCGGTTAGGCTAAGGCCGTGGCGTGGTTGGCCATTGATCCTTTGACATCAACGGCACAGCCACGGCAATGACGACGAGGCGCAAAGTGAGGCAAGACAGTTGGGTCTTCCGAAGTTGAATGACGTGTATCCTATCTCCATGTGGGTCTGACCGAGGTCACGGTGGAAACCACCGACAAATGCCCTATCCCTTGGCCATGCTAACCACGGTTGAAATCTCCAGTCATGCCATCCGTTTGATCAGGGTGGACCAAAAACGCATCGCCGACATTGAATCGTTCCCGATTCCTAAAGATGCCGATCCATTACAGGCACTGGAAAACGCCCCACTGCCTTCACCGCTGGGCAAAGTCCGCGTGGTAATTGGACACGGCGATATGTTGCTACGCACCATGCTGCAACCACCGAGCCCGCCTGATCGTCTTGATCGTTTAGTGCATTTCGAATTACAGGGAAATGGCGAAGAACCCACCGCTATTAGTTGGCATTTAGTGCAAGCCGGCGGTTCCGACGACATGCGTCTGTTGACGATGACCACTAAGCAAAAATTAATCACACAATTAAAGGCGGCCCTGGCCAAACACGGTGGTAAATTGGTGGGCCTAACCCACCCAACCATTGGTCTCTATGAAAGTTATTGCGCCTCGGGCGTGAACCAAACTGGTCATGCCATTTTGGCTGATGTCGGTGGCCAAAACGTACACATCGCCATTGTGATGGATGGTGAATTAGTCTTTGTTCGTAATCAAACGCCAGGCATGGATGAATTAATTCGCCACGTCGCCGAATTACGTACCCTGCCAGAATCCGATGCGGCGGACTTGGTGGCCAAGCTCGGCAAAGGCGCTCCCGCCGATCTGCACGAAGTCATTAAACGCCAAGTTGGTCAAATCGCCAACATGCTCACCGCGAATATTCGCTTCGCAAAAGCACAATTAAAAATTGATGCGCTTGATCCAAAAACTATTTACCTCACCGGTGCTGGCGCTCAAGTGCATGGCTTCATCGCCGCATTAAGCGACCGCATGGGCATTCCCGTGCATCCGATTAATCCATTCGCAGGCACGATTATTAATACGGCCGTAGAACGCTTAGACCGGAAATCCGCATTACCGAGCGGTTGGGCCATTGGTTTAGGTCTTGCTCGTACCGATCGCACGATGCTCGACGCGCTCAGCGATGAACGCAGCAAACGCACCGTTTACTGGCGTACCATGGGCGCCCTGCGCATTGCTGCCGCTGCCGTGGTGGTGTTGTTCGTGCTCGCCATCGCCCGCCAAGAAATGAATATTTCGGCTTTAAATGGCTCGATTGCTACACTGGAAGGCGAAGACCAAAAAAGTGGTTTAGTCCCTGTCGCTAAAGACAAACGAAAAAACCTTGATGAAATCAGCGCCACCAAAGGCCTCGATACCTCGCGCTTAGCCTGGATTGACGGCGAACGTCGCCCAGGACGCATCGCGCTAGAATTACTCAGCGCCATCGCCTTGGAGAGCAATCCCACCACCAGTCCGGTTTTCTTGCAAACCTATAAAGTATTTCGTAAACCTGGATTCGTCATTGTCGAAATTCAAGGGCACGCAGAAGGCAGCGGTAAATTAGCCACCGATTCCGTCTTGCACAATTTCGAACAAGGCCTCATCAAGCGCTATCCCCCCATCGTTGCCATTAAACAATTACCTAAACCAATCGACAGCGCACGCCAACAATTTCATTACGAACTCACCATCACGGATCAACCAGCAGAGGTGAAAGTCAGTGATGGAAAGAGTAGCCTCACCTTATCGGTTAATGTTCCCGCCGAAATAGAAGCCGAAGGTGCCGCGCGCGTCGCAGCGCTTCGTGCTCGCACCAATCAGCCATCTATCACGGTCTCCGTTTCGCGTGGTGCTGGCCAAGCAGAAAATAAGGTCATCAATTTCAAAAATTGATGACCGAGCGACATTATGGCCGCCACCACTGATACTGATGCCATTGCCGCACTCTATTTAAAACAACTCGGGAAATTATTGCCCCGCGAAGTTTCTGAAGTCTTATTGCCGGTCATTCGTTTACGCTCCAGCTCCAGCCGTTTATTAGTAATGCTGCCAAATCCTATCTGGCGCGATGTATTTAATGAACTCGCCGCTGATCGCTTACGTTCGCTCATCAAAGCCAAAGGGCACAGTCTGCACGTCGCCTGTCGCAACGATGTCAGCAACGCCACTCAAACAACCCTGCAAAGATTCTCCACTTTTCAGCAAGATCCAGGCAACCAATTAGCATTAACCGCCTGTCGTCGCGCCGTCGAAGCGCCAGGGCTCGAACATAATCCGTTGTATCTCCACGGCCCCAGCGGCTGCGGCAAATCCCATCTGCTCAGCGCTGTGATCGCCGAATATCGCGCCATGCTCGACGACCAAGCAGTCGTCGTTTTCAATGGTCCTGATTTTGTCGCCCATGAAGCACAACGGCTCTCTGAACGTGGCACCACTCCCCTGCGCCAACGCATTGATCGCGCTGCGCTCATCATAGTTGATAATATTGATGCACTCAGCAATCGCCACATCGCACAAGAGGAATTATTTCATTTAATTAATAGTGCCCTGGAACGTGGACAGCAATTAGTCTTAGCTGGATTGCTCGCACCACGCCGACTCCCAGGATTTGAAGACCGCTTAGTCACGCGCCTGGGTTGGGGATTATCCGTCGCCATCGAACCACCGCACACCGAAACCCGCTTAGCTTTACTACGCCGCTTAGTCGGCCAATCCATCGACGACCTAGCCACTGATGATTTAGTAAAATTAGTCGACACCTTCGCACCGGACATGCATCAAGTCGTCAAACTCGCCGAACGGTTAATTGCCGGTGAACGCCCAGGCGTCAGCAGCGACTACGCCAGCTTCGACCACATCGTGCAAATAGTCGCCGAACATTACGACCTTCGTCCAGGCGATTTAGCCAGCAAACGCCGCCACCGCGAAGTCGCCCAAGCGCGCCAAATTGCCCTCCTCCTCGGCCGCCGTCTCACCGGCCACAGCCTAGAAGCCCTGGGCGGCATGATCGGCGGCCGCGACCACAGCACCGTGCTTTACAGCATCCGCCAAGCCGAAGACCGCCTAACAAAAGAAAATGATTTAGGCCGCGTCGTCACGGAATTAACGCAAAAAATATTGGATCGCGCGCAGGATGATTGAGCAATAATGAGAATAAGCGGATTGTTCTTATCTGAACAAACGTCCCACGTAGCGTCTCAATTTAGTAAACGATGATCTTTTTTAATACAGACATCAATCGAAAAACGTCGCTTTTCATTGTCTTTTAGCAGATTACTTTTTCGACCTCATGCAACTTTCACTACTACCCTCAGTTCGAGCAATCTTATGGCCTATGATTAACCGACTGCTTGCGTTTATTATCAGCCTTACGTTAGCTCTTGGGACAAGCCTGGGTTTCGGAGCCGAGCTCACCTTTGCACAGACAACCGTTTCTTTTAATGCGCCGATCGAGGCGAATGGTCAGGACGTCACCTTTTCTTTTCGTAACGAAAGCGATGAAACCTTTACCATCTCTGATATTAGCAATGGTTGCGGTTGCGTGACTTCAACGCTGATCAAGCGCGCGTACGCCCCAGGAGAATCAGGAGAATTACAAGTCCATATCGATTTTCAAAATCGAACCGGATCGATTAAAAAAACCATACGGCTGAACGTACGCGGGTCGAAGACCAATACAAATGTCGAGGTCCCATTGAAAATGGAAGGCGTCGCACAAACCCCGCTGACATTATCAGATTTAACCGTGTCGTGGGCGGTTGGTGAGGCGAAAAATACTAAAGAGATTATTGTTCGTATCAAAGATGGGCAGCAAATCAGTGACTTATTGATTGATAATTCACAACTGAACACGCTTTTTCACCTCGAATCATCACCGCTCACAGAAGGCGGCTGTCTCATCCGGGTGACGCCGATTTTACCAAACTCTGAGACCATCACCTTAGTCAATGGTCGGGAAATGCAGCAGATGTATTTATTACGATATTTACATGTTCCGACAAAAACCATTAAGCGCGAGCGCTTTTATGCGATTGTTTACAAATAATATCGTCTTTCTTCGCCGAAACTACGTGATTATTCGTCGATATAATTTATAGATTACACGCAATTTTTCTGGCGTTAAAACCCAAAGCCCATAAACATTCTTACTACTACAAAGATAATAGGAAATAAAATTAAAATCAAACCCAATATCTTAAATGCCATTACATAAACCGTTAATCCATGAGGGTCTTGGAATTTCTCTCCGTTCATATAGATAGTTTTACTTTCCCTTGCGCTAATTGATGTCGAAATCAAGTAGGCACCAAATCCAATCGACATAATTAAACCCAGGATAAAGTTTGCTTTTCTCGGAATTACAATCCCTACACTAGGAAGAACGCCTATGGCGAGCAGAGAAACCAAAAAAATAATTCCGCTAAATAAACGAATAAAATTATTTGAACCCTTGCCTATTTTCATGCGCTAAATTTCAACCGCTTGTTTTTTAAGGCACTTGCACACTAGATCATAATCAGATTGATCCAATAGTGACGAAAATACTTTAACGCTCCTAGTATTTTCTCCCATTATATTCAACTGCAGGAGATTATAATTAAATTTTAAATTAATTAATTTAAACGACTTTACACGTATTAGAGTTTCGCGAACATAGATATCCGAATCGCTAGCTACAATATAAGGGACATAGCGAAAAAACATTCCCAGTAAAAGGAACAAAATTCCAGCCATTGAAAAAGCCAGAGGGGTAAAATAATTACCTTCTCGAAGTATATACGTTGCAAGAGATGAAAAAATAAACAACACGCCCGAGTAGATGAATCTATTCGATATTTTTCTTTTATAATAAATTTTCTTCATAATTCTTCAATGTAATTGATTATTTCGTTGGCCAATGGATCTCCGTCTTTTTTTAATCGCTCCAGGCAATATTCGCGATAAAGACTGAGCACATCATTACGAATCCCAC
>CANETI010000122.1 GCA_947440715.1 Planctomycetota bacterium
CTCATACCATGACCCAGCACACGTTCCAAACCGAAGTCACTCAACTGCTGCACTTGATGATTCACAGTCTGTATTCGGAACGGGAGATCTTTTTACGAGAATTATTATCCAATGCCTCTGACGCCTGCGATAAGCTGCGTTTTCAAGCGCTCACCAACAATGCTTTGTTGGCAGGTGACGATCAATTACGCGTCGAAATCTCAGCAGATGCAGAGACTAAGACTATAACCATTACGGATAACGGTGTTGGTTTGAGCGAAGCGGACGCCATTGAACACCTGGGCACCATCGCCAAATCAGGCACGAAGGCGTTTTTACAGAAGATGGGCAGCGACGAGTCAAAGAACGCCAATTTGATTGGTCAATTCGGCGTAGGTTTCTACTCGGCTTTTATGGTGGCTGATCGGATCGTGGTTGAAAGTCGCGCTGCTGGTGCATCGAGTGATGCTGGCATGCGCTGGGAAAGCACGGGCGATGGTAACTTTAGCACCGAGATAATCGCGCGCGCGCAACGCGGCACAGCGGTGACTCTCCATCTGAAAGATGATGCCAAAGATTTTGCCCAAACGTGGCGCCTGCGTGAGTTGATCAAAAAATACAGCGACTACGTGACCTACCCCATCATGCTGCCGAAGTACCTCAGTGATGAGGATAAGAAAAAAGGCGTCAAAGAAGAATCAGAACAGGTCAACGCTGGTCAGCCGTTATGGACACGTAATAAAGATGAAATAACCGACGAGCAGTACGCGGCATTTTATAAGTCAGCTTGCCGTATGTGGGATGATCCAGCGACACGCCTTCATTTTACCATTGAAGGTACGATGTCGTTTACGGCATTAATTTTTGTGCCAAGCAAACGGCCAATGGACATGTTCGATCGTGATCGCAAAGGATTACATTTGTACGTGCGTCGCGTTTTTGTGATGGATGACTGTAAAGATCTGTTACCCGAATATCTGCGCTTTGTGCGTGGTATTGTCGACAGCGATGATTTACCGCTCAATGTGAGCCGTGAAATCTTGCAACAGCAAGACACCGTGGCCAAACTCAGAAAACAATTGGTCAAACGTATTTTGGATCATTTGCAGAAATTAGCCTCGTCATCCGAAGATGCTGATAAACAAGCTTTTGCTACGATTGACGAACAATTTGGTCCAGTTCTTCGTGAAGGATTGGTGACTGATAATGAAAACAAAGAACGCGTGGCGCGCATTGTACGTTTGCGTTCCACTTGGACGTTGGGCACTCCTGCAGAAGGCGAAACTCGGACGCTTACCACAGGTTTAGAAGATTACGTGCGTCGCATGCCAACAGGTCAAGAAAAGATATATTTTGTTTTGGCCGGTGCATTGGATGCGGCCAAATCTAGCCCACATTTAGAAGGCTTTAAGAAAAATGGTTGGGAAGTATTATTCTTTACCGACCCAGTTGATGAATGGGTGGTCTCACATTTAACGGAATTTGATAAGCGTAGTTTTGTTAATGTCGCGGTTGGCACGGCTGACTTAGCCAGTGATGACGACAAAAAAGCGTTGGAAGAGAAGAGTAAAACGTTCGAAGGCTTCATCGGCTTTTGTAAAACGGCGTTGGGAGAGCAAGTCAGTGACGTGCGATTAACTTCTCGTTTGACCGATAGCCCGTGCTGTTTGGTCGACGCGGAGAGCGGTAATTCTTCACAAATGGAAGAAATGATGCGCCGTATGGGCCAAGCCGTTCCGCCACGTCAGCGCGTCTTAGAATTGAATGCGGCACATCCATTAGTCGAACGTCTACGAGCCATGCATCATACTGACGCGAATAATAATTCCTTGCCGCAGTACATCGCCGTATTGCGCGACCAAGCGGTTTTAGCCGAAGGTGGTAAATTAGATGATGCGGCCAGTTTCGCTAAACAGGTGCAAAACTTATTGAGCCAAGTGGTCGGCGGCCAGCGCCAAGCTGCGGCAAACTAAGAAGCAGCTGCGGGAAACAATAAAACGTCGTAGGACATAAGTTCTACGACGTTTTATTGTTTGAATGATTTTAAAATTTAGAGAAGATTAAAACTGTGGCTTGAGTGCGGTGGTGAGTGTCAGCACTTTCCATTCTTCTGGCCAGCCTGGACCAATAAAGCGTAATAGTTGACCTTCATAGGTGATTTCGTTTGTTTTAAATGATTGCCCACGGCTGAGTAACATCAGGCCTTTGTTGCCTGTGAAGCGCAGGATTTCACACTTCACGGGGACATCGCCTGCGATCCAGCGTTTAATAATATCGTTGCTTCCTTCGACTGAAGTGCGACCACGAATAAAAAGGTCAATTAATTTGGCGTCATCCGCATCCATGCCGGTCAATTGTTGTAATTTCTCTAGCAGAGCGGGATGACTAACTGCTTTTTTCTCGCGCTTGAGCACGATGTCGATGAATTCTTTCTCTTTCTGATTTTCACTGCGGTATTGATCCAATTCTGTCACACGGTCGGCGGGTACCCAGACAGGTCCAGGTTCCACGGGTACTAAGTCTTTAATCGCCGCAAACACTTCTGCGCCAGCGGCAATTTGCACTGAACGTGCGGAGCCAATTCGGGCATCATGCATGTCAATAACTGGCGGAACGCCAATATTGGCAGGGGGCAAACCAACGAGCCAGGCACGTTCTTGAATGGCTTGGACGCGCTGACCATTGCGAATGCGTTGTGTGTCGACTTCAGCAGTAAACGCAGCAATCGCCGCAGCTTGAGGTGAATTGGTGAATATTAACCACCACAGACCGGCAATGACCACCACGACGGCTAAGCCGTAAAGAATGAAATTGCGCCGATCGCGAGCTTCTTCGACACCTTGACCAGTTAATACGGCGGGGCCGATTTTTCCGACTTGGCCTTCAGCTTTTTTAACTTTTGTTTTCGCCGATTGTTCTTCACGTTTAACTGATTCAGACTTAAGCGCCTCGCTCATGGAGCTGGCAAGTGTTGCCGCCATTTCGCGACGAGCGTCACTTTGCTGTGCGGTCAGTTTTTCAGATTTTCGTGACGAAGAAGGAATTACCGCGGTTTTATTTTTTGTTGCTGGTTCTGGCGCAGGCGCTGTTTGCGCTGCGGGCGCGGCAGGCTCTTCAACTTCTAAGTCGAGACCCCAGCCCTTATTGAGACTTGGAGGTGGTTTATTTGCAGGTGGCGGCGTGTGTGCCTGCGGTTTAGCTACCACGGTCGGTGCCACAGGTTCGGCTGCTGGTGTCGTTGGTTGCTGTTGGGTGACGGATGGTTCGCCCATGGTTATTGGATCGGCAACACCGTCTTCGCGTAAACAAAACGCATTTTTACACGTGGTGCAGCGAACAGCCCGTCCAACTAAGACTGGTTTACGTGGGTAGGTAGCTCCACAGTGCGGGCAGGCGAAGGTCGCGCTCATTGCGTTATACTGTCAAAGTGTTGCATAAAAGTTGCAAGCCCAGTGACGTGGTACGTCATTGGGGTGTGCGCTTTGCATAGCGACTCATTTGTAGAACCTATTTGTGCAACTTATTTGTGTTAACTAGTCGGTCCAATCGTAGTCACCGAGCGCGCGAAAACGACTGACTGGCAGAGCGGCGGCCTTGGCCAAGGCCTGCGCGATGGCTTTATTCGGAAGTAAACGTTGTGATTGGCCAATTGGGAGGGCTTCCCCGCCTACCGCCGACAAAGTGTCAGCGGGCAACACCAATGCGGAGCGCTTGGAACCGGTCACCACCAGTTCAACTGGTGGTAATGCCATCGGAACCATGGGATCTGGTAATAAGACGGCACTACGTGCGCAGTGGTCAACTTGATCCAACACCACTAAGGCATCTGGCCATAAGAGTTCAGGATGGGCTAGGCGAGCACGAGCGCGCTCACGGCGATAACGCCATAAACAGACACTCGCTAATCGTCCCATGCGATACAAATCGGTACGATTTTGGTTTTGGACTTGGTGTAATTTTTCCCAGCTGGCTAAAACACGCGGACGATGCCAAGGACCGGGACCCTCGCCAGTTTCATGTTTGGTATCTTCCGTATCCAGCGGCTTCAGGTGCGGAAATTGCAACAATAAGCTTTCGACCCATTGTAATGTTTCCACGCATAACCAATGCGGACCAGCCAGCGGTACGTGAATGGTTAAGCCAATATCACGCCAGCCATCATAGGCGGTTGGTGGATGCAGGTGATCTTCTTCGACTGGCACCGTGCCTAAATCAAAGTGGCAAGTCGCACCAGTATCGTTGTTCCGCCATCGGCCACTGCGATAAGCATCACCAGTTGAACCACTTAATTCGATCGTGGTCAAGGCGGCTAAATAATCATCCAAATCAGCGCGATCAAATCGTGGTCCATCATCCAGTGCTTCATAAAAATGCAGGCAGACCATAGCTATTCACGTCCCAAGCTGTGCACATACGCACGGAATAATAAAATAATATTTGCATGTGGCAGGCGTTTTTTGACCGCTTCGGCATCTAGCCACACGGCGGCTTTGTGTTCTTCACTCAGAACGACTTCCACTTGGCTGGTGATGGCCGGATAATAAATCACGGATTTCATTTTACCGCTTGGCAGACGATAAGTGGCTTCCAGGGGGTTGCCTTCTATGGCAACCAGGGCAATCCCGCATTCCTCGGCGCATTCACGTAGGGCGGTTTGCATCGGCGTTTCACCCGCGTCCTGATGTCCTTTGGGAAATCCCCATTCACCGTGCTTGCTGGCTTGCATCAATAACCATTGCGAACCTGTTGGTGTATCGCGGCGCAGGATCAATCCGGCGGCGACCACTTCTGCCGTGGTGGTTGGGGCATAAACGGTCATCAATAGACGCCTTGTTGCAGCATTTTTGCATCGTGCATTGAATGCGTGATGTAGCAACCGGTCGGGGTAATAACTGGCACTGGCCCTACGCGTATCAATTACACACTGCCGCGTATGAGCGATAAACCAGCCTACCTGATCTTCGACATCGAAACCGTAGCGGATGGACGATTAATTCAGCGGGTGCGCTATCCCGAACTAAAAGAATTATCGCCCGAAGAAGCCGTGGCTAAACAACGCGCAGAACTTTTAGAGAAGTCCGGCGGAAAAAGTGACTTTATTCCGTATACGTTTCAATTGCCGGTATCCATTGCGATTGCCAAAGTCGCTGGGGATTACGGACTTATTGAAGTGACCACCATAGATCGACCTAAATTCCGTCCGCAGGTGATCACGCGAAATTTTTGGAAAGGATGGCAAGCTTACGGGCAACCAACGCTGGTGACGTTTAACGGACGTTTCTTTGATATTCCCGTATTAGAACTGTGCGCTTATCGTTACGGCATTGCGGTGCCATCTTGGTATAATGCTCCAGGAAATACTTACAGCCAGCCACGTAACCGTTTTAACACCGCGGCCCATTTGGATTTGCAAGATTTTATTGGCAATCAAGGGGCGACTCAGGTAAATGGAGGATTGAATTTATGCGCACAATTATTGGGTAAACCAGGTAAGATGGACACCAAAGGCAATATGGTGCAAGATTTATGGGAGCGAGGCGAACGGGAACGCATTGATGATTATTGTATGTGCGATGCGCTTGATACGTATTTTGTTTTTCTGCGAACGCGGGTGTTGTGTGGTATGATTACCGTCGAACGCGAACGGCAATTAGTAGAACAAGCGAAACGTTGGATTGAAACGGCATCAGGGCACAATTTGGCGTTAGCGGAATACCTGCGTCATTTTCAATTTTGGCGCGCCATTGGTGATGATGACGATGGATTTACTCAAGCCGATGCTTGAATCGTTTCTAATGGCGTTGTCGGCGTTGTTTCCGGCACGGTTGGGTTCTTACGAGCGGTGAGCAATAACACCGCCGGTAATGAGATGAGCACGAGAATCGTCGAACTAAAAAGCCCACCCATCACTGCGATGGCGAGTGGAGCGCGCAGTTCCACGGCTTCTCCAGGACTAATGGTTGGTGGAAATCCCCAATGAACCGACCAGCCAATGGCCATTGGTAATAAACCAAGAACGGAAGTCGCTGTTGTCATTAAGATGGGACGTAAGCGTTCGCGGCCAGCAGTCGCAATAGCCAGGCGTGGTTCCATGCCTTGATCACGGCGTAAATTAGCGGTGGTCACAAACACGATGGCATTCGCTACGGCGACACCAACGAGCATGACTAAGCCAATGCCACTCATGGCATCTAAACCGTGTCCGCAGAGCCATAAGGCAGGAAAGGCTCCGGCTCCCGCCATCGGCACAGCTAATATAACCAATAATGGTTGGGACAGGCTTTCAAACTGCACGGCCATAACGACGATGACAAGAAATACAGATAAAGCCAACATGCCGAGCATGGCATTTAAGCCTTCGCCGGTCACCATTTCCACATCGCTACCAACGATATCATAGCCAGCCGGTAACGGCGAATCTCGTTTGAGCCCAGCAAAAATTTGTGCCGGAGAGCTATGAACGGGAATGGCAGCGACCTTCATCGTGGCAACCCGACTACCATTATGACGAATAATTAAACCATCACCTGGCTGACGGGTAATTTCAGCAACGGCACTTAACAATATTGGTTTGAGTGCCGTGCCAACATTCAGTTGATCAATGGCATCTGGAGCGGCTTCACGTAGGGGGCCGCGAATGCGAATGGGCAATGTTTTAGTTGAGACCTGGTTGGCATTGAAACGAGGAATAAAGCCATTTACATCACGTAATTCAGCCGCGGCTGCAATGGCATTTTGCACCTGATCTAAGGTAATGCCGGCTTCTAATAATTTCCCCGTATCAGGTACGATTAGGACTTCGTCCGATGATGATGTCGCTGACGTTCGAACGCCGCGACAGCCAGCGACGCGTAAACGAGAGGCATAATCCAAGGCCAAAGCGCGAAGGCTCTCAGGATCAGGACCGCGAATGGCAAATTCTAACGCATTACGACTACCAACGCCAAGATCGATTAATGGTGGCACCGTAGCGCTGGCACTTACCGCGCCTTGATTCATCGCTGAACGTTCCAAGCCAGTTAAATAGTGACGTTCTTGATCAAGTGATTTCGCATGATGCGCAATGGTCAGGACAATCTGCAATTCATTATCTTGGCGTTTAGTTAAACTAGGAGCGTAACGGGAATCTTCGCCGCTGACCGCCACTGCAATTAAATCAGAGCGATTTTTCGCAAGGCCAAGAATGAAATCGCGAGTCCATAGTGTGCTTTCTTCGACGCTACGCCCTCGCGGCAATTCAATATCCAAGATAAATCGTTTTGACAAACTGGGAGGCACTAAACGCACCGGTAGTAACGGAATAAAAGCGATTCCCAACACTAAGGCGATGAGAAACCCGAGTAGCCCA
>CANETI010000123.1 GCA_947440715.1 Planctomycetota bacterium
AAACACATTGAGCGATGCCGCCAGTGACGGTTATGACCATCTTATTCCAATCTTGTGCCTTATAATTTTTCAGCGTCTTATAGGCATCGGGACCAGCCACCAAATAATCGCGGCATTGGAGCTGTGGCCGACGGATAAAAATACCACTATCAGCATTGACGCTGGCGCGAAATTCTAATTTAAGCACGAAGTTTTTTGGGAACTCTTCAACGGTATAAAGCTGACCAGTAATTTTATCCGCTTCAGTGGGGAAATTAACCAACAGAACTCCTTCCTTCGCGGAATAATACCCAGGACCACTCGACTGTGCTTTGCCGTCAAAGACCTCAGCGACGGCTCCTATGGTCGGCGATTTTTTATCCACCTTTTCGCGGAAACACCACCCACTGAGATCCTTGCCGTTAAATAAACTCTTATAGCCAGCTTCGGGTTGCCAATCTTCCGCGTGTAAAGCGGTAAATAAAAAGAGACCGCCGAGAAAAAAGAATGGTTTCATGAGCCAGGTTCCTTGAAGTGTACGTTTACAAAGTGACATCACTGATAAAGCCATGATGCCACAAGTAAAGGTTGAGGCCACGATAATTATAAATTACCGCTTACCTAAATTGGCTTCAGCCTTTCTGCAGCTAATTCAATTACACCCGTATCTATTTGGTCTGCGAACAGGCAGGACTTCCGGACCTCCGGACCTCCGAAATCAATCACACCCACAATCATTCGAACCACAGCTTTTCTTCGGTGCTTCGTCAATCGTTTCGACGTCGGTTTTCATGTTCAGACCCCAACGCGTCGCCGCTGTTTGCCAATAATCGGGCGCGGTGCCCATGGTGGTTAAATAATTGCCAACCATCACGGCGTTCACCCCGGCAGCGAAGACTTCATGCAGGCGATCACCAAGGGTAATTTCTTTACCGCCAGCCGCCATGATGTTGCGATCTGGTAAGAAGAAACGTAATACGGCTAAGGTAATTAAGGCTTCATCAGCAGGCACGGGTGGGCGATCACCCAATTTGGTGCCTTTAATTGGATTGAGAAAATTAATCGGAATCATGTTCGGTTCGATAAAGCGTAATTGCTCGGCAAATTCAATGCGTTGTTCTTTCGATTCACCCATGCCGATAATGCCACCAGAACACAGTCCCATGCCTGATTTTTTGATGTATTTGATGGTGTCCATGCGTTCTTCAAACGAATGCGTACCACAAATATTGTCGAAGAAACTACGTGCAGTTTCCAAGTTATGACCATACACGGCGGCGCCTGCTTTTTTCAATCGGTCAGCGCAATTTTGATTTTCTAGAATACCAAGATTAACGTCCGCACGCACCTTGCCGTTTTGCGAGAATTTTTCGACGGCGTCGCATACCATATCTAATTGGCTGCCTTCTTTGACCCCCCACCACGCGGCGACTAAACCGAGTGCTGCAGCGCCATTGGCTTTTGCACTTTCACTCGCCACGGCGATGTCTTCATCTGGCAACCATTTATGCTTGTCATATTCGGTACTGGCCTGGCCTGAGGCCTGAGCGCAGTACGAACAATTTTCAGAACAATTACCGGCCTTCACATTCAAAATCGAACAGCACTTCACGCGGTTACCCAAGAAGTGCTCGCGAATGCGACGCGCGCCGGTCAGCAAAGCCGCGAACGACTCGCTTCCAGGCTCCACATCCAACAGCTCACGCGCTTGAACGGCGGATAGTTCCGCTCCGGCAAGGACCTCCTCCACCAGTTTGGCGATGGCGACAGGGTCAGTGGCTAGGCTCGGCAGGGTCGTTGACATGGCGGGGGATCATGGGCGGATTGTCGCGGGTGCAAATACCGAAGAGTCCGGAGGTCCGGAAGTCCGGAGGTCCGGAAGTGTAGCAATGAAAATAGGTTACGTGGTCAGTTTAAGCGGTCCTGTCTCTTGTCTGTTTGCCTCAACGACCTTCATTTCGTAGAAAGTCCGACTTCCGGACTTCCGGACTCCCGGACTTCCGGACCCAAAAGAACGGACTTCCGGACTTCCGGACCAATCTCATGCTACGCCCATGCCCGTCATTTTTCCGATCAACGACAAGACGCCTCAACTGCCGGCGTTTTTGGCACCCAATGCGACGCTGATTGGCGATGTGCGTTTTGGCGAACAGTGTTCGGTGTGGTTTGGGGCGGTGCTGCGCGGGGACATCAATCCGGTGATTTTAGGGAATCGCTGCAACGTGCAGGATCTCTGCGTGCTGCATGTCAGCCGTTTTTTACCCTGCGTCCTGCATGATGAAGTCAGCATGGGCCACGGTGCCATTGCCCATGCCTGCACGATTGGCTCCGGCAGTTTGCTCGGCATGGGTTCACGGGTGTTAGACGGCGCGGTGTTAGGGCGCGGCGTCTTGGTCGCCGCTGGTTGCGTGGTACCTGAAGGCATGCAAGTGCCTGATCATCATTTAATTGCTGGCGTACCGGGGCGAATCATCAAGCCATTAGGGACAACCATTCAGGAACGAATTGGACGGATTGCCGGCGATTACGTGGCGTATCAAACGTTATATCCCAGCATTATGGCCGATAGCAGCGCCCCATGATAACACGCTCTGGATGGACGCTGATCCTATGGCTCTGCCTTTTGATGAACGGTATAGCGGCAGAATCCTGGTCGATTTCCTTTTCATCCTTCGAACCGGTCGTTCGCACCGGCATGGTGTGGCGCGCAACGGTAACAGGTTCTATTCCTGAAGCGCAATTTGATGCGGGTCCGTACCAGATGCAGGTCTCGCTGACGCAAGCAGGAACGACTATCGCAAGCGAAGATATTTACCTGAAAAAATTAGGCCAATTAGTGCCAGGTGTTCAATTAGTCTTGCCGATCAACCCAAGCCAAAACCCTGATCAACCAATCACCGCATTAGTGACGGTCACCAATCAACAACAACGCGACACACAAGTGGTGCGACAACAGCTCGTAACACCCATCAGCATTCAGCGAACGTTGGAAGCACACCTTAAAACGGCCCTTGAACGCCAGGCCGTGCTTGATCCGTTACCGGCATTATGGTTTGAACAAGCCGGCGAATTAATGTTGGGCCAAGCGAATTTACAAACCTGCGAAGCATTACGGTCACTCGAACAACAAATCACTCACTGGCTCGCGCATGGAACAGTCGATAGCACTTTGCAAGCATTGCGTGATCCGATCGACGGTAGTTTGCAACCATGGCGTCTCCATATGCCTATTGCTGACACCGTACGTACCGTGGTCCTGACTTTGCGCACGGGCGAATCGACACTACGTAAAAGTGCCTGGCCAACATTACCACCTACCTGGATTAATGCCGCACGCAGTAATCACATTGCCATGATTGAAGTTTACGCCGCTGGCGACCGCGACTGGTCTGGGGTCGCCAACACGCGCGCACGTTTTGTTTTGGCGCATGCCTTGAAAATGTATCCCACCTTGCAAGGCGTGCCGGTGGTCGCATTTGGGGTTGGCCGCGGGGCCCAGGGAGCCATCGCTTTAATCGAACAAACACCTGAGTTATTTTCCGCACTCGCGCTGCATAATCCCGTGATAATACAAAGCGAATCGCCATCGCTGTCACCACAATTTGAATGGCAGAAACTGCAACGCCCAGGTATGCGTCCAGCCCACATCGTTGGGACACCTATTATTTTAAGTGCTATGGAGGAAGCAGGAGCTCGCTCTTGGCTCGCACGTTTGCGATTAACCCAAACACCCATCATCGATGATGTTGGGTCGCCGCAGAGCGCAAACTTTTGGCAACGTTGTGCGGATTCCCATTCGGTGACACCGCCGAGTGAATGGATCGTGCTTGCACCTGGACGTTATGGCCGCGTGATCGTCGACGAGATGAATGAATGGGGCATTACCGGCACCCTTCATTGGCGTACGCCAAATGAATTAATCACCACTGGCATAAAACAGGTTCGCATAACCGATGGAGCCAAAGTGCTGGTTAATGGATCCCCCTATCGCGAAATCGCCAACCCCAAGGCTTCAATTTCATCACCGCGCAAAGTATTTGGGCAAGCAGGTGGGCCCGCCAAAAGTTATGCGGAGCGTGCCTTTACACTCGTGATTGGCACCGGCGAAAGTGCCGCTGCCTTATCGGCCAACCGTGCTCTCGCCAATGCCTTCACCGCCGCGTGGGTGGCACATGCTCACGGCCGTCCACGCACCATTGATGACAGTCAATTTAAAGAAGAAGAACAGCTAGATCGCCATTTAGTATTGGTCGGCAATACACGCAGCAATAGCGTGTTGACGAAATTACTTACCAACACCACCACCTTTCCCGCCACCTGGACGACGCGCACCCTGACCATTGAGAATAAAAATTGGCTGCGCTCAGAACAACGACCGGTTGCCATCACTTGGCCACATCCCGCAAACGACGGACGTGTTTTGCTGGTGCTGGATGGCAGTCCGCGTTGGCTCCAACCTGGATTACCGCTGGCTACGGTGCCTGACCTAGCGCTTGGTCGTATGGCAAGCGAAAACGAACCAGAGATATGGCGCAATTTCTCCAACGATTGGCGCTGAATCTGACGGCATCGGCTCTCAGCCTTGCAGTCCCCAACTCGCAACCACCATACCGCGCCATGACCCAAGCTCCTGTTCGATTGACGCTGATCACGCTCATTATGTTATGTGGAGCTTTGACAGGTTGTTTGTCTACCGCGCGCGAGGACGCCCCGCCCAATCCAACGGAACAAGTGTTAATCGAGCAGCTGACCCGCGATCCATTTGTCATCATCGACCAATACGAACGAGACGAATTCGAGCATTTAATCATTACCACGATCCAAGGTTCCGTACGCGTTCGTTACATCATTAAGCCCATACAGCCTGGGAATCCTCGTCTGAATATTCATAAAATTAATGATCGATCGAACTTAGACATCAGCGAATCGGATCAACTTGGCACTTTTCAACAACCAAGTCGCTTTCGTTAATTTATTTCAAGACACCACGACTCACCACGCAACGGTTCCATCTTTATCATAAAAGCGCGGACGGGCGAGATCTTTGTCGAGCACCACATGAGCGTGGTCACTGAGCCAAATTTCCGTACCTCGGTAAGCCATGCCGTTTACCATGACCACGGCCGTGCATGGTGTGTTTGCCCGACGTTTACGCAATATTTCGGCGCGGTCCAATAACGCCTCGCAGGTCGCTAAGCGTTTGCATGCCGCACTAAATTCGGCGAGTGCCACTTGCCATTCCTGTTCGCTCAATTGTTTCGCGAGTACTTGTTGGCCCTTCATTTTGCATTGCGCTTTTTGTTCGCACACGGCAGCAAGCAAAGTGTCGTGTTCACGATGAGCACAGGAAAATAATTCGGCTTCATACGGATCAAAACCCGCCTGTACGCGTGTATGCAGGCCATCTTTACTGCCTAAAACGTCACACGTAATATTCCCACCAGCGGTAATGCTGCCGCCCAATATCTCTTTCGCGATAACTTCACCAACGGCCATAACCTGTGACCAACGTAGACTAATGGTGACCCGTAAATTATGACATTTTAATGAACGACTAGCCACATGTTTAACATCAATATCACCGTGTGCCTTAACTCGCTGAGTTCCGGGCAAAATACCGGCGCGAATAACTAAATGCCCTTGCGCCGTAACGCGCGCGTCCTCGATAACGCCCATGATCTCAATGTCACCTTCACTTTTAACGATAAAGCCAGCGCGAATGTCACCTTTAATTGCGACCGACAATTTAGTATTGATGTTGCCGTGATGATAATCCACATGTTCATCAACCACATAGCGACCCTGTACGCATAGGCGCCCAGTGCGATCACGATGTACATGTCCCGTCGCTAACGCGCGAATAATATCCGGATGTGCGGGATCTAATTCGGTCCCCTCACCAATTATCTGTGCAGCGTCCAATGCGCGTCCTGGGCGCGGAGCTAAAAACGCGCCAAAGACATCTACACCATGAACGCCTAAAGTCGGTGGTACGATACGTCCCAATGCCGTTCCACCGGAGACATCTTCTAGACGCCCGTGCTCTCGATAATCCACCTGTCCATTCTCTGCGACCCGTAAATGAATATGCTCATCAATGAGCATTGCGACATGACCGTCAACTCCGTGATTGATTGGAATTCCACGCGCAATTTCAATTTTACGTTCTGTCGCTTGAGCGACATAGGCTTCAACAATGGCTTCGCTCATAACTCCGCGAACGATCTTTGCTTCGACCATGGCTTTTTGTAAAATATGCGGAGGTAAATAATGCCAGGCCGGGATAATAACATATGCACTGGTTTTATCATCAGTGAAGTTGATCGTCACCGACACCATTTCGTAGGTCTCTGATCCAATATCGATAAATATCGTTCCGTCCGCATGGCGTTTCAACGTACCAGCACATGAACAACGCACCGCGCCATCTTCCTCCACGGTAATGGCGTGCCCACACGTAAGCGGAAACATTGGCCACAATGACTGTCCATCTACGGCTCGGCCATGAATAGAACCTTCACCAATCAACCAGCCGATGGTGTCACCAGCGCTAACTGTTGCTGGCGGCGTCATCGACGAGCCAAGATGTACCTGACGGTCTACAATTACTGATGGTAGATGACCTTTTGCGACCAAAACCGAACGCTCCTCTGACGCTCGTACGGACAAACCACACAACGCTTGTGCGTCGATTCCATAAACCACTCCCAAACTGCTCAACAAATCTCTCAGCGTTGATAAATTGACCTGTTGCCCCGCTGGAACGCGCACCTGTGCCGTCACGCGTTCTGAGCTAATCACCATCCACGGACGCTCGCCCGATTGATCCATATGACATAAGTATACATGAATTCTACCATTTGCGTCGCCATGGGGTGCTCAACCCAAACGTAGCGGAGGGCATGGACTCCATGGCGACGTTTCCTATGGTGCGCGGCCTTATCCGAGGGCTCTAAATGGCCCTTCCTCTTTGCACGGTGAGCACTTATGCGACTGATGGCGCTTTATATGACCTCGATCATCTGCGGTTTTTGCATGATGGCTTTAGAAATCATCGGCGCTCGCTTCATGCAGCCAATCTTTGGTTCGTCGATTGACGTATGGGCAGCGATTATTTCCGTCTTCATTCTATCGCTATCCATTGGCTATGTCGTTGGTGGTCGAATCGCTGACCGCTCGCACACCAACACGGCACTTGGTTGGGTAATTTTAATTGCTGGTGCCTTTTATTGTTTGATCCCTTGGTACGGAATGGGCTTCATGGAAAGTATGGGGCAAGATATTCACAACTCGCGCACTGGCGTGCTGTTTGCGGCCATGTTCTTATTCCTCCCGCCATCCTTGTTG
>CANETI010000124.1 GCA_947440715.1 Planctomycetota bacterium
AAATAGTTTTGCTGCTTGAACGTTGGACGTAGGAATTTGTGGCCAAGGGTTATAACCAACCATGACGGGACTAAAGCGTACTTTACCGCCCGATACTTCCATGCTCAGACTGAAATGGTGGCCTTCGACGCGCCAACCCCAATTGTCTTCACCGATTTTTCCGAAAAGACTAAAATGATACCAGCCAATACCACCGGCTGGTTTTGACGTCGCTGATCGTCCCAAACCGAATTCCCCTAATTGTGGTTGGCTGACTCCTTCGACGCGCATGATATGAGCATAACGATTATAACCATCTATCGACAACGATACGCGCAGTAATTGATGCAGACGGTCAATTGCTTGCTGACTCATTTTTTCAACCGGCACACCAAAGCGACCATATGGTTTATACGGTGAACCAACCGCATCAGGATTACTTAGTAGTGGCGTTGGAATATAATGCCAAAATTTATGCTCTTTGCCGCCGTAGGTAAAAGTTCCGACCTTTAATTCTTCGGCTGGTAATACTTCCGCTAATGATTTTGCGGCAGCGACCATATTAGTAATCAGCGCTGTTTCAGTAGCGGCCGGAGCAACGTATCCTTTATCAGCTGGTGGGACGGCCACGAGCACGGCGGCAAGCAAAGCAGTAGTAAACATCGCAGGTCCTTGTCTAAAGACGTTTAAGGTTTCAATCAGCAGGCGGTTACCTGAGCAACCGCTGGACGCTACGCAAGCCTAGCACGGGAAGAATTCCCGATAGCGGGGCACACAAGCGTGAGAAGATAACCCTTTATTCAGTAATACGTTGAACAGCTTTGCGGACTCAGAACCACAACTCACTAAAATTGCACGTTAACGGTACGTGCTACGCCAATACAGCAGCAATTTAATTAGTCGGGATCGGGGCTTTTCTTCGGCAAGGCAAACTCATAGGGTGCCGACCGCATCAGGAGCACGCACATGTTCAACTTAAACCCAATTTGGTTTCGCCCTACTCGTTTGGGTATTATCACAACGTGTTCGTTGTTGCTGCTCGCTTCGTGTGGGCAAACCCACAACGCGCCAGTGAATCCCACCGTCAATTCCCCCATCAGTCCCACTGACAAACCTACCATCAGTCCCACCGTCAAACCTGCCGTAAATCCCGCCATTAATGCTGCGATGAGCACCATGGTAAGCCAAAATGAAATCAGCGGTGCGGTCACGTTGATCGCGAATAATTCTGGCGTAACGCATCTTAGCGCGGTCGGCTTTGCTGATCTCGCCAGCAAACGAGCCATGCAAGTTGATCAAATCGTATGGATCGCCTCCATGACCAAACCAATTACTGCGGCAGCCATTATGTCGTTGCAGGACGCGGGGAAATTATCGGTCAACGATCCGGTGACGAAATATCTGCCCGAGTTCGCAAATTTAGCCACCGAAGATGGCACCAAACACGTTGTTACCCTGCAACATTTATTAACCCACACCAGCGGCGTCGCCGAATCAACGAATGAAGAACGTGCGCAAGCCAAACAATTAGCAGATTTATTTCCTGGATTTACCACCGAACCATTAAAATTTATTCCTGGTTCGCGGTGGTCCTATAGTCAGTCAGGTATCAATTCACTGGGCCGCATTATCGAAGTCGTTTCCGGTGAATCGTACCCGTCCTATTTACAGAAAACTTTTTTTGCGCCACTCGGTATGGTCGACACTACTTTTTACCCAGATCCTGCTCAACAAGCACGCTTAGCCACGGTGTATAAAAAAGAAGGCGAAGAATTGCTCCCCGCTAAATTACCCACCGATTACGACCCCACCAATATTGGACATTACCCCGCACCAAACGGTGGACTTTTTTCAACCGCCAGTGATTACGCACGCTTCTGTCGCATGTTACTTAACAACGGTTCCCTGGATGGTCGCACGTACCTCAGTCCAGCAGCCGTTAAACAACTGAGTACATTGACCACCGGCGACATCAAAACCGGCTTTACCCCTGGAAATGGCTGGGGCCTCGGCGTTTGCGTCGTGCGCGAACCACAAGGCGTCAGCGAATTTTTATCCCCAGGATCTTACGGCCACGGCGGTGCGTACGGCACCCAAGCGTGGATTGATCCCAATAACCATTTAATTTATATTTTATTTGTCCAACGCCAAAATTTCGCCAATTCGGATAACAGTGATGTGCGCAAAGCTTTTCAGGCAGCTGCGCAAACTAAAAATAATTAATTTCCTACTTATGGCCCAAACATCGGAACAAGTAATAAGCACAGAGCGACGATAAACACTAGTATCAGTGCGATTGATCTTTGACGGCACAGCACGTTTTTCCACCACGTACGGTGTCGCCACACGTGAATGGTGATTAAGCCCAGCATAATTAATCCCAGGGTGTAATGCAGTGTCGCCCAAGCATTCCAATCTAAGCCCCAGACGGTGAGCGGGCGGCCTGGTCCTGGTTCAAAGCGAAACTCCATGACTAAGCCGGAACCGGCTAATGCGGAGCCTGTCCATAACATGGCGAGATTTACTCCGCGATCGAACCATAAACGAAAGGGTGTGCTCATGGTGTTGTGGTTGCCGAAACGGCTGGAATCGATGTAGGAATTATAGTGGGAATCGTACGCGCGAACGCCTGCAGTCGTTCATAAATAACAATGGAGTTCATAGGCTCTAATAAAGTCGTCCCTGGTTTATAAGACAAATGATAATAACCCATAATGGTAGTAAGCGCTTGTTGTGCTTGTGCTGCTTGCTGCGGACCTTCAGCAATCGCAATATCACTCACGTGCAAACGACTGAGTGCTGAGTCTTGATCACCGACCAAAGGTTCTAAACGAGTATCAATAAATTGCATGATGGCGGCAGGTGGATAACCATGACGCACGGGATAAATTAAAACAATCGGACGGCCAGTCAGCAAATCCGCGTCTTTCGGTAAATCATCTAACCGTTGCGCTTCAACGCTGATGCCCAGTTCGCTGAGCGCTAAAGCCACATCTGTCGCTACGGCTTTAGGGCCTAAGGCATGATCGGTTTCGGTCGTTGCGGCTTGGATTTCTGCGATCTTTAGGGTGGCGCGCGTCGGCCAAGTATCAGCGTAAAGAATCAGCGGGCCTGGTTGTGGTGGGGCGTCATTAATTAATTTTCGCGGAACACGGCGCTTGTCTGGCATGTTACTCCATGCCCACCACCACGGCACGACCAAACAGGCCAGCGCCAATAGCACAATAACGATCCATGGTCCTGAGTGACGCATCATGCCGCCTGACCGGCAACGGGATAAATGCCTGTTGTTAATGCGGTCGTTCCCCACCAGGCACCGTTTTGTAAGCGCAACCACGTCGGATAATTGCCATGACGCGCCATGATTTCCACCGGACTGCTATCAAGCAATAAACACAGATCACTGGCATGAATGCCTGCAACAACACACGATGGCGCAATAATACTGGCTGATTGCACCATGCCGCTTGCGGGTTTTCCCGTTACCGCATCGATCAGATGCGGAATCCATTGTCCCATCAACCAGCGTCCACGTGTACCAAGTCCACTGGTGGCAATGGCTTCATTTTTTAAAATAATGGCTCCAGCAACACCAGGCAGCAGCACCGCCCAACCTTCGCGCTGTGGTTGGTGACCGCGCACGGCGCAGTCGCCGCCTAATTCCACCAGTACGTGTTTAATTCCCTGTTGTGAAATACGCGTTATTAATTTTTCTACGCACCACTCCTTACCAATACCGCCGAAATCAATCGCATTACCAACGCCCGTCAAACGCATATGACCCTGCTCAACCACGGCGATCTTGTTTACGCAGCGATCTAGTGCCGATTGAATCTCTGTCTGACTTGGCCACGTCGTTTGCTGAGGGTCATGCCATAATTTCCACAGCGGCGCAGCGGCGATATGAAAACGACCCGCCGTTTGGCGCGTTGCTTGTTCAGCAAGCGCTAATAATTCTATCATGTCTGGATCGGCGACAACGACCTCACCGCGATTAAGCCGTGACACCAAGCTCGTCGCAACAAAGCGCGATAGTTTCTGTTCCGTGTCGCGCAGCCAACCAACGGCATCAATAACTACGCGCTGCGCCTCAGCTTCGGAGGTGCCGGCGATACGTATGCGTCCGGTACACCCCAGTGCCGTAAAACGGAAACCATGGACATTATTCATGTGTGGTTCCCGCTCTGGTTGATTCGGTTGGTTTAGTTAATTTAAGCGCCTTCGCTATAGCCAACCATGGTGCGTAATTCTTTGATGTGATCAGTGGCAACTCCGCGCGGGTTGGTTTTATGCTTTTTACATAATGCCGCTGCATATCCCGTCGCAATGCCCATTTGCGCCGTCGTTTTTTGCACACGTGGGCCACCTAAGGCGACGTGGGTGCAACTGAAACAACGACCTGCCATCATTAAATTACTAATGTCTTTTGAATACAGTGAACGGAACGGAATGTAATAACGACCGACCTTCATAAACATCGCTTCACTGATATAATCGACGGGATAGCCCTTCAGCACTTTTTGGAAATGAACGTCCACTTCACGCGTTTCTTCGACTACGGTATCAGGAAAATTTGTGTTCTTCACGATGTCTTGCAGTGTGTATAGGTGATCACCCATTAACCGACGTGATTCGCGACGACCCGCAATAAAACCAACCCACTTTAATTGCCGCTTCGCATGCTTCTCTTCTTTTTTTCCATTAGCAAAGCTGCCATAGATCGCACGGAACATGTGATCGCGAAGGGTCTCGCCGTCTTGAATTTGATCCAGGTCTGGGCGGGCAAATTCCCACTGCCATTCACCATTCACCGAAGAATAATCTTTGGCGACGGGCTTAGCCCATGGCACATCAGGAAAGGTCACGGCTTCGCTGACTTCTTCGCTATTCCACAACACCGAAACACCCATGGTCCACTTATCTGCTTTTTCTGGCGACCATAATTCTTTGTATTTATCCCAACCTTCATCGAAATCACTTTTTGCTTCACGCCCATAGCGGAATTCTGCTCCGGCACGAAAACCAACCCAGGCATCGCCCGTACAGTCGATAAAGATTGGCGCGCTGATACGCATGCCTTCGCCAGTGCGATTATGATGTGCATCAATGCTAGTGATGGTTTTTTCTGCGACCTGCACATCGTAGAGACGCCAATCGAGAAATTGGGTAATATTCTTTTCTGCATCAACGGTGGTATGACGCTTTTTATCATCGGCTAACGATTCGGCGGAACCATTTGCCCAATGTTTGGAATCTAATTCGCCAATCATGCCACCATTCTTTCCTGCAATTCCAATCGTATGGACGCGAATTTCACCGCTCGCATTACCACCTAACACTGGTCGATCGTGCACTAAGGCCACGCGGATACCAGAACGTGCTGCAGCTACGGCGGCACCACATCCCGCCATGCCTCCACCAATCACCACGACATCAAATGACTCCTGCTTTTTTGGTTTCTGCGGAATGCCCATCAATTCACGACGCCACGCCTTCATTGGCTCAACTTCAACCGGTGGAACAAAGTCAGATTTCTTACTGAAGAACAATGCGTCACAACGACCTTCAAACCCGGTCAAATCTTCTAATGCTATGGTCGTGGTTCCTTTATTGATGGACACGGATCCACCACGTTGCCAGGCCCATCCTTCTTCGGTGCCAAAGGTGATCGCTAAAGGCGAACCATCGATATGAATGCGGTAGCGACCTGGAGCTTCCCACGGACCTGGACACCAGTTGCGCGTCCGCACCCATAACGTGTAGGTGCCCGTACTGGGAAATTGCACGGCGGTCGTAGCGTTTGCCACCGGTTTACCCATGCCGTGCGCCAATAAATACGGCGCGCCCATCACATCTTCAAACTGCGGGTCTAAGACCCAGCCGCCATGATCGGCAAAGGCGCGCGCCTCTACCAAGAGGCAGTCCGCGCCATGGGTTTTGTTAGGATCGGAAAAGCCCAACGTGGCAAGCGAAGCGCTTACGCCACAAGCTTTTAGGAATGAACGACGGGAAAGATCCATGGCTAGCTCCGGAAATGAAAGGGGTCCTATCGCAACGGTAGTTGATGCTATATACGCACCATTATACTTGTTCAAGTCAGTTACGTTGAAGGCTTTTACAAACATACACCGACGTTCATCACTTTGCACTGACCCGCAGCACCTGGGTGGTAATTCTTTGCCCCCATTTTCACGGATCGATGACGGATTAGGGTGCGCGCCCATGCGCCTAGCTACCTACGATGCCATCATTGCTCGCGCTGAACGATCTGCCGCGTCTTCACCTGCATCTTACCGTTTATGGGTTCGCTTTTTTGCCGGAATTGGATTTTCCGTTGCCAGCTTGGCCATGTTCAGTGGTTTACTGTTATTATTAGTCGCCATTTCGATTGTCGTGTTCTCTTATGCGACCGGCAATCTAGGTGAGACCGCACTTAAAATGGCGGGGGTTATTGGTTTTTTTGGCATCAGTTTAACGTGGTCGGTTGCAAAGGGGTTAGTCCTCGGATTTCCACCAGCGCCAGGCATAACCCTTAAAAAAGAAGACGCAGGGGAATTATTTGATGAAGTCGAACGCCTGCGCCGTGTTTTACAGGTACCGCCGGTCCATCGCATTATTTTAACGAATGATCTCAATGCGATGCTCTATCAGCGTCCTCGATTAGGAATATTTGGTTGGTATGATAATGCGCTTATTCTTGGACTTCCGTTATTGCGTCAATTTAGCGTCGATGAAGCACGTTCCATTATTGCTCACGAATTAGGCCATTTACACGGTGAGCATGGTCGCAGCGGGGCAAAGATTTATCGCCTACGACAAACCTGGCAGACATTGATTGAACGTGGTGGCTCTAAGTTACTTGGTCGATTTATGCAATGGTATGTGCCGCGATTTAACGCGTTTACCTTTGTTTTAGCGCGCATGCAAGAACGCGAAGCCGATAAACTGGCAGCCGAATTATGCAGCCCTGCGGCAACCGGTTCCGCGTTAGTGCGCATCCATCTGATTGGCCGACAATATCCTCAGTTTTGGGATCGGTTATCCGTGATTGCAGCGCATGAGCCACATGCACCAAGCGATATTTACGACCGCTTAAATACCGCTTTATATCAACCATCACCAGACGTGAATCGGTGGCTGCGCGAAGAAATGACGCGCACCAATAATCGTCAAGATACGCACCCGTGTTTGAACGAACGCTTGCAATTAGTTGGCTATACTTTTCGCGGTGCTGTTCCTGCAGCTCCTCAAGTAGGAAATAGCGCCGCTGATCATTGGTTGGATAATCCCACCGGTATGGCCGCTGCTTTTAATGCAAAATGGCA
>CANETI010000125.1 GCA_947440715.1 Planctomycetota bacterium
ACGCGCTCGGCAACGCGCACAATTCCAGTTGATGGCCAATTGGTAGGCAGCGGCTGATCTTCCGTAATAAAAATATATTCGCTTAGCCAACCTGCATCCAAGCATGCCGTAATAGCCCGCATGCCTTCCACCAAACACACGCCCGCCTCACGCCGCGTTCGCGCATCATGCATTTGTCGCACGCGCTTGATCAACGGGTTATCTAGGGATGTTAGATGGGTGTCGGTCATAGAGGTGTGCTCAGCATAGCGCGGCGCGTTAGTTCAATATCATCACTTGAACACATCCCAAGTGCCGACCAGCGGAACGTTTATTGCAATCGAGCTCTGCCATCGTGATGGTGATGACTCACTTGCATCAGATTTGCGGCATTGAGTGTACCGTAACACTCGTGCTACCTCACTGATGCGACACCTCGTGGACGGTTGACTGGTTTCAAGGCCGTTCCTAAGCTGCGCCCCCGCTCGCTGGCGGGGAATGGTTCACATGACTCAGAGGACTGCATGACTACGTTACGAATGTCACAAGTGATTGTCCCCAAAGCGTTCACTACGCTACCCGACGAAAATGATAAGCGGCAGGTCATTTCAACTCTGATCAACAGCCTTGCGATTACCAAAAAATTTACTCTCGACAAATCTGGCGAAATTATTGAAGGCGCGATGGCGCGCGAAGCGATTGGTTCAACTGGCATTGGTCATGGTATTGCCATTCCCCACTGCCGTACTCCGCATGTAAAAGAAATCGTTTGTGCCTATGGTCTGTCAACGGCAGGAATTGATTTTGACAGCCTGGATGGCGAACCGGTTCATAGCGTGTTTTTATTATTAACCCCGCCAGATCAAAAAGAACAGCATCTGCAATTGATGAAAAGTTTTGCTAGTCAAATTCGCAAAGAACATTTTTGTGAGTTTTTACACCAAGTCTCCGGCGCTCAGGCATTAGTTGATTTGCTGAGCGAATTCGAGGCGCGCTAAGCTTGCCATTGCGTGAATAGCGCACTTCCAAATTTACGTTCTTTCTTACACCCGTCACGCGTGGTGACGATCTCGGGGTCTGTGAATAAAGCACAAGCCATTCACACCATCGCTGACAGCTTTAATAATTTACCCACGCTGGTGGATCATAGCGCTTGGGTCAAAGCCCTGCATGAGCGAGAAGACGTCACCAGTACCGGTATTGGTGGAGGCGTCGCACTGCCACATGCGCAACACGCAAGCATTAGCGCCTTTTCCTTGGCCCTTGGCCGAGCCCCAACCGGAATTGCTTTCGCCGCGAAGGATGGCCGTCCAGTGCGCTTATTCGTCATGATGGCCGCCCCGACAACCGATCGCCCAACTTATTTGAAAGTGCTGGCCGGTATCGCGGTCCGCCTCCACGTTCCTACCGTTATCGAACGTATCTTAACGGCAGAGTCGCCAGCAGCAGCCATCGAGGCTTTCCTCCAAGACTAGGCCTTGGGCAGGATAGCCCTGTTTAATCATAAGGAGTCTGAGGTCACCTCACTCCCAAGCAAAATCCCAATCGATCCCAGTGTTATCCCCAGTGCAAGGCTCCCAAACGAGCCTCACGCAAGAACCCTTTGCCCAAACGGATCAGCGCGACACACTGCGCGCCCCATTTTTCACCCCCTTTTATCTCCTGGCTTAGACCGGGTAGTTCGTGAGTTCCCCATGCAAGCCACTATCAGCAACGCTGGCACCCTTCGTAAACAAGTAACCGTGACGTATTCCCAGGCGGAAGTCGACAGTCGCCGCGAACAGGTGCTGCAAAAAATATCCGGCCAAGTGAAACTCGATGGTTTCCGTCCTGGTAAATCATCAAAAGCCCTCGTCGCAAAACGTTACGGCAACGCTGCCGTTTCACAGGCGCAAGAAGAACTGGCCGATGAAGGCTTTAAGAAAGCCATAGAGCAACACCAACTTAAACCCCTGGGACCGATTAAAAACGAATCCCTCAAAGCTAACAATGGTTTAGAATTAATCGTCAGTTTTGATATTAAGCCAGTCATCACGTTACCTGCGCCGACCGACATCACGGTCAGCAAAGCAGAAATCACGATCAGTGATGCAGACGTGCAAACCGCACTCGATCAACTGTGTAAGCGTGCTGGTAGCATGAGTGTTTTGACTGATGGCGAAACCATTATCGAAGATGACAGCATTACCTTAACTGGCTCGGTCAAGGTCGATGATAAAGAAGTGCGTAAATTACACGACTTCCACCACCTAGTCGGTGGCTACAGTTTACTCGGCACCACCCCAGAAGACGTCATCGCCCTGTGCAAAGGTAAAGGTGTTGGCGCACAATTATCCTTCACCACCACGTTGCCAAAAACCTTTACACCTGCCGAAGCGGCTGAAAAACAGGCTAAAATTGACGTCACCGTCCAAAGTGCGCAACGCCAACGCTTGGCCGAAGCCAATGACGAATTTGCCAAGCGCATGGGTGTTGATGATTTGGTCACCTTAAAAGCACGCCTGAAAGATCAGCAAACGCAACAAAAAGAAGGCGAGCTGCATCAAAAGCAAATTACTGAGATGACCGACCTTTTATTGAGCAAGGTTGAAATCAGTTTACCTGATAATTTACGTGCTGATTCGCTCAAAGCGAATTTGGAGCCACGCATTAAGCGGGCAAAAGAAGAAAAGAAGAGCGACGCCGAAATTGCAACGCTAACGACTGACACCACCGCTGAAGTGGAAAAAAGTCTGAAACGCTACCTGATCATCGACGCCATTGCCGAACAATATCATGTTCAAGTCATGCGCGAAGATTTGGAAAGCCAAATCCAAATGGCCGCCATGCGTTCAGGTCGCAAGCCACAAGACATCGCTGACCAACTACAAAAGAGCGGTCAGATTAACCAAGTAGTAGCCGAAATTCGCGAAGCCAAAGCACTTGAAGTGATGCTCGACAAAGTGCTCGGTCGCGAAGCTGCTCCAGTGCTTGGAACAACGGCACTCGCAGCTGCACACGGCGAAGCTGGCCACGTCCACGGCCCAGACTGCCATCACTAAGTTATCATCGTCAAGGTGATCAACCACGACCGGCTCTGCTTACGCAGGGCCGGTTTTTTTGGGCGCTATAACGCTTCATCGCCAAGACAAAATTCCCCGCGTACGCGCGATGCCCCTCTTGCCCGTTGCGCATCTCAGTGATCATCGCCCGCCCGAGGTAACTTATGCACATTGCAGTCGCTGGCGACCATTCTGCTGTTGCTCATACGCGTGCCATTATCGCTCACCTGGCCAAACTTGGGCATAAGGTGCAAGATTTTGGCACTGCCACCGAAACAAGCTGCGATTATCCCGATATCGCCGCCCCAGCGTGCGAATCGGTTGCTGCGGGAAAAAATGAACGCGTCATATTGGTCTGCGGTACTGGTATCGGCGTCAGTATGATCGCCAATAAAATTAAAGGAGTGCGTTGTGCTTTAGCTCACAATTTATTCACCGCGCAAATGGCACGCGAGCATAATAATGCCCATGCCCTCGCCTTAGGTGCCAGAATTGTCGATATTCCAACCGCCTTGGCGATGGTTGATGTCTATCTCAATTCCACCTTCGAAGCCCGTCACCAACGACGATTAGATAAAATTGCCACTCATGAAGGCTGTAGTCTACCGACGAATCCTTAATTTAATTGTCATAACATTTTTTAACCTCGACCCCATGTGATAGTGACTGGAATACCCATGCTTGAGTTAGCTTCATTTATTCGTGATGACCATTTCATTGCGGACACGATTTCCTCTGCGGCACCTACGCTGACTGAATGGCAGGCGGCTCTTGCAGCCTCACCAACGCCAAAACAAATCGCTGCTTTAGCTCTGATCGCAGGTGCGACCAAATTAGCGGGTAGTGCGCCTGTTTTAATGCCATTGATCGGAAGCGATGGTATCACTGGCAAAGCGAGCGCCTGGGCGCTTGGACAATTAGCCACCAAAGAAAATTCGATAGAAAAAGACCTCCTGGGTGCCATTCAAAATGGTTCACTAGATGTGCGTGAAAATGGCTATTACGCACTGTCGACACTCGCTGCCTGCGGCATGGCTAGCGCATCTTTACCCGGCATCATGCAAGATCGCGTTACCGCCGAAATTGAACGCGCCAAAAGTGGCGGCAGCGGATTAGGCGAACATGTGTGTCGTGTTTTAGCCGTTTTAGGTGCCACCAATACGACCGAACTTATTCAGAACGTCATTTCCCAAGATCGTTTCTGCGATCGTTTTGAATTACAACGCCTGCGTAAAGCCGTTGAAGACAATGGCCGCGACAACGACAGTATTAAATTATTAAAAGGAAATTGGACTCAGTGTTTCGCCGAGCACCTGTACGTCGAAAAGGCGCCCGCGCCTGAAAAGCCTGCTCCCGCCAAAACGGCTATGGCTAAACCAACGGCGGCGAAAAAAATAGCGCCACCAGCGGCGCCAAAATCTACTGCACCAAATCCATCTGTGCCGCCAATGAATGCCCCAACTGAAACATCGATTCCCGCCGATGAACAAATGGCTGAAGACGGCGACGAAAACGAAGGTGCCCCCGCAGATGGTGAAGGTCAATTGCCACCGCCACTGGATTGGGCGGCATTTACCGCCGGACCTGAAGCGGCAGCCTTAGCCCCACAGCTCAAACAATTAGCTGGTCAACTTGGACCATTATTAGAACAATTATCATTACGCGCCGTTCGCGCACCTTTAGTTGACTTAAATGGACAGGAATTTGTCGCGCTGTTATTGCAAGTACTGCCACAAGCGCTGCCACCACAACACGTGCAAATGGCGCTGAGCCCACAAGCGCTCATCTGCTATAAAGCTGTCATTAAATTTCTCATGCGTACCGGTCTCGCCACCAATGGCCCTGGCTTGCTCGATGCGCTCAAAATGGTTCGCCGAGAACTGACCAATCAGATGCGCCAAGCCGGTATCCTCAATGGTCCAGACTATAGTGATCCAGATGGTGATTCAGAGGATGATCCGGCTGCAGAGTCAGATGGCGATCCTGATTTAAGCGGGCCCTCAGCGAGTCAGCCGCACCCCGCAGGCTAATCCTCGCTACCTAGCCGCCAATATGGCCTACCATATCGCAAGCCAACTAGGCTTGTTTGCTGCCAGCACTGCGCTCTGGCCCGCCCATGTGCAAAAAGCCGAACACGGTCAATCCTAGGCCACCAGCAAACACGATCCATGGTGCAATCAAAAGCGCTAACGAACGCTCACCGGCACCTGGTCCGACCGCGGTCATTGCCAAGCCGACGGCAAAGCCCAGGCCAATCAACGCGATGACTGCGCCAGCAACGATGTACGACGGCGCATTGGGATCAGCGCGACGACGTTTCGGAGCGGCTTGTAAAGTCGCCGACGAACGATGCGCCTTAGTGCGAGTCGACGATGCGGGCTGCACGGCCTTACGCTGACGACTCGTATTTTGCTGACTCATAGGTCCTCCTTGAAAGCGAAACGGTTAGATCGGTTTTAAATTTGAGCCATCTTTAGTCGCTGCACAGCAATCCCACAATGAATGCCAATCAGCCACTATTTCATGCATTGCCTATAGAGCTAGATCATCCGGAGGGGACAATCCGGACGCTACCTCGCTCCACTTTGCCCCTTGGTGTGTGGATCAGTGATCAACGATTAGACAGGCATATGCCACATGAGCAGCAATCAACCTACTGACACACTTAACAATCCCTACATATTACTGTCATATTTTATGCCCCATTGCCCATGCGTTTTCAACGCATTAAGTGCAATGGATTACCGTATTTAGTCTCTTATTCTACTACTTGATCAAGGAAACGTCCGATTGTCATCCAATTCACTTGAAAAAAATCATATTTCATCACTCAGAATATCAGCGGAATCGTTACCGACGGTTGCCATTATCATTCCTGCGCTCAATGAAGCCGCCGGCATCACGGCAGCTCTGACGCACGTACAGAATCTAAGTGGCTGGCATGAATGTTTAGTGACCGATGGCGGTAGCGACGATCTCACCACTGCCATTGCACATGCACATCCTCTACGCCCACGCGTCATCACTGCTCTTGGTGGACGAGCGACGCAATTAAACGTCGCACTGAGCCACGTTACCAGCGATGTGGTAGTTATTCTGAGTGTTGATTGCCGATTAGGCCACCATGCGCTGGTGGCTATTCGACGCGCTGTTGCACAGGGCGCCGTCGCCGGTTGTTTGCGTCTACGTAATGCCAGCAGCAAACTCCTCTTTCGTGTTCACGATCACTGGGCTCGCCTACGCGCCCGCTGGACGAACGGTGCCTATGTCGATCAAGCTCCCTTTTTTGTGCGTCCTTTAGCGCAAAAGCACCGCTTTCGCCCACTCGCTGGCTACGACACCGCTGATTTAGGCCGACGTGTGAACAACGGTCGCGCGTTATTGGTGATAAACGCCAGCGTCGTGTCGTCGTGTCGTCATTGGCATCGTCACGGACTTTGGCGCGGAACCTGGATGCATCAGCAACTTCGCCTGCAATATTGGTATCGGCATCTATGAAAACATTCGTCGCTCGTCAGTGGTTCTTGCTCGCATTAGGCAGTATCCTCATCCTCGCTGGTGTACTGCCGCAAATCGCAGCACCAGGTGGACCATTGTATCCACACATCACCATGCATATCGCGGTAGCCGCAGCCTTTTTTGTCAGCGGGCTGACGTTGCCCACGGCTCAATTACGCGCAGCCGCTGGTCAATGGCGATTACATAGCTTCGTGCAAATATTTTGTTTTGCCCTTACTCCGCTGTTGGTTTTTCCGCTTATTCCAGTGATCCGATTATTAAATTTGCCGCCAGCATTAGGTGAAGGTTTCATTATTCTTGGTTGTCTGCCAACCACGATTGCCTCCTGCGTTATTTATACGCGAACCGCTGGCGGTAATGAAGCGGGCGCCTTATGTAATTCAGTCGGTGGTAATTTATTAGGTTTATTTGTGACACCATTATTAATTGTGCTGCTTTTAGGAACCCATGGTGACGCGCCAATCACTGCGGTTTTACAGCAATTATCCCTTGAGGTTGTGTTCCCCATTATAGTCGGACAAGGCATCCGTTTTGCCTTGCGCGCACAGGCTTTTCCTCGTTTGCGTCATATTCCGAGCATCTTACTACTCTACATTATTTGGTGCGTCTTCAGTGCGACCTTTGTTCTCGGCATTGATCCCGCGCTCGTGAAAGCCGTTAGCTGGACCATCCTGTTCGCCACGGTTCTGCACGCCGTTGTTTTAGGAATCAGCTGGTCATGCAGCGCT